>JAHBXR010000032.1 GCA_019636335.1 Pirellulales bacterium | reverse complement strand
GTGATACTATGGCAAGAAGTTTCCTGCTGCCAAGCCAGTTAGCACTTCCAGGTAGTGTGCCATTAGCGTGTTGCTGGCTAGCGCGGCCGAATCGCACGACCTACCACAAATAGTAGCAAGCCCGTTGTGGTGATTCCGGCAAGTTCCATATAGAGCTGCGGCTCGCCATCCTGATCAACGAGTGCTAGGGGCAGGCATATCACAACAACAACCGAGCACCAAAACCCGAATGTCACGAGCAGGTCTGATATGAGGATGCGCACCAGGTGTATCAATTGTTGCCACCTCTCTCTGCCGTTCATGTGGATGTTCGCCATGCCGCCGTCCTATTCGCTAGACGGGAATCGCGGCTACAATCGCCCAAATGGCCGAGAATCCCTACGAAACGCCCAAGGTGCATGCGCCTCACGGCTGTTGGCGGCCGTTCGCATGTCTGGTCTTGTTTGGCATCTGTTTGGCGGCAATCGCTTGGATCTTGTCATGGCCCTTGCCAGATAATCCAACGCCCAGCGACCCTTTAATCATGCCGTGGGTCAAGTTGTTTGCGATTCTCTTTGTTATGGGAGTGGTCTGCTGCGGCTGGCTCATTCTTAGGCCGAAGCGCCCTCTGCAAGGGGACCTAGAAGAGCCGGGGCCATCAGCAGCTACACGTCCATAGCTACCCACTTCCATTCGCATATCATCTAGGCGAGCAGCTCCCCGATCGGCTGCGCATTGTCGGGCAGGATGGGTACGGGGCGGCCCGAGGGGTCTTCGATCCGCGAGTGAGGATCGATCCCTAGGTTGTGGTAGATCGTGGCCAGCACGTCGCGGTAGTGAATCGGCCGCTCGACGGCATACGCGCCGAGCTTGTCGGTGCTGCCGATGACCTGGCCCACGCGCATGCCGCCACCGGCCAACAGGGCGCCGTTCACGGGCGCCCAGTGATCGCGGCCGGCGTCTTTGTTGATCTTCGGCATGCGACCGAATTCGCCCCACACGACGACGGTCACGTCGCGATCGAGTCCCCGCTGGTAGATGTCCTCGATGAGCGCCGATACGCCCTGATCGAACAACGGAAGCCGCTGGCGGAGTTGATTGAAGTTGTCGCCATGCGTATCCCAAAAGCCGTAGGCGACGGTAACACAACGGGCGCCCGCCTCGACCAGCCGCCGCGCGGCGAGCAATTGATCGTTCCACTCCGGCGCGCCGTCTCCCTGATGTTGCGGCGAGCCGATGCCGTAACGCTCGCGCAGGCGCGGGTCTTCGCGCTCGACGTCGAGCGCCTCGACCAGCCGGTTCGACGTGAGCACGTCGAACGCCTTCTGGTAGCTGGTGTCCATGGCAGAGAGATCGATGCTGTCGACCTGGCGACGGAAGTCGTCGAAGCGATCGAGCAATCCACGGCGGGTATCGAAGCGTGCCGGCTCAACGTAGCGCAGCTTCATGCTGGCGAGATCCTCGCCGTCGGCCTTGATGCCCGCGTGGCGGCGACCGGCGATGCCCGGCCCCGAGATGTTGTAAGGCTTGTGCTGCATCGTCGGAAAGAGATCGACGTACGCCGGCACGACGGGATCGGTGGGGCCTTGGATGCGCGAGATCACCGAGCCGAAGTTCGGCTTGCCGTCGCGCAGGCTCTCGTCCATCGAATAGCCCGTGATGTTCTGAAAGCTGCTGTGCTCGTCGCGCAGCCCGACGATCGAACGCAGCACGGCCAGCCGGTCGATGACCTTGGCCGTGCGCGGCAAATGCTCGCTGACTTGAATGCCGGGCACGACCGTATCGATGGGCGAGAACTCGCCGCGGATGCCGTCCGGCGCCTCGGGCTTGAGATCGAACGTGTCTTGATGCGCAAGCCCGCCCGACAGATAGACCATGATGACGGACTTGTGCCGCGCGGGGATCGCGGTCTGCTCCTCGGCACGCAGCAACTGCGGCAGCGCCAATCCGCCCATGGCGAGACTGCCGACGCGCAAGAACTGACGCCGAGAAAGGCCGTCGCAGTACCGGTCGCGCGGACCGAAGAAGGTCAACATGGCGAGGATCCAGAGGCTCGTGGGAGGAGGGGAGCCGGCGGGTACAGGCAAGGCGCGTGGGGCTCGCGCCGACGCTCAGTCTAGCTGCGCCACGCGGCGTCGAGCAAGTGCGCTCGAAGCCATGCCACCCCCTGACGATCGTCACCGCCCGCGTTCTTCTTCCGGCACGATCCAGATGGTGCGCGAGTCGTCGTCCGAGGGGAAGGGTCCCGAGATCCAGGGCGTGCGCACGCCGGGGAGCACCTGCACGTCGAAGATCTCTTCCACGCCCGACTTGAACTCGAGCGTGGCGAGATTGCCGGTCGGGAGGTGAATCGCGGCGACGCCGCACTTGAGCTCGTCGCGCTTCTCGGCGATGGGGATGCCGCCGAAGGTCGAGGTCTCGCGGATGCGCGAGAGGCCGACGAAGGCGAATTCGCCCAGAAAGCAAAGTCCGCGCGTGTAGCCGGGGAGTTTGGCGACGGTGTCGATTTTTCCATCGCGCGGATCGACGACGACGAGGCTCCCCGTGCCGCTGTCGAGCACCCACAGTCGGCCCTGATAGACGCGCGGCGAATGGGGCATGGCGAAGCCGCGCGCGACGACGGCGCCACTGGCGATATCGAGAATGCACCCGGCAGTGGCCTTCACCGGTCGCCAGCCGGCGGCGGTGTCGGTCTCCGCCATCAGCGTGACGAAGCGGGGACGACCGCCGTCGAGGGCCAACCCGTTCAAGTGGCAACGATCTTCCGCCGCGAGCGCCGAAATGAACGGCGGCCGCCAGCGCGGGCGGAAGCTGTGCTCGGCATCGAGCGTACACAAGCAAGAGAAGAGCGTGTTGACGATCCACAGTTCGTCGCCGACGAAGGCCATCTCGTGGCCGTGGATCTCGCCGGTGATGTGCGACGAGCGGGCCAGAAAGCAGGCGTCGTAGCGGCCAGGGGGATCAATCTGCGGAGCGATGTTCCCCGCGCTCAACAGCCGCCAGACCTGGTTGCGCGTGCCGACGGCGAGGCCGCGCGGTCCGACGGCCACCCCCATCGCCTGCTCGAAATTGTGGAACGACAGCGCCAGACCTGTATCGGCAGCGCTCACGGCCACGAGCTTGCCCGCCTGATAGGTCGAGACGAGAAGCGTGGCGCGCAACTGCGCCAGCAGCGCCACGAAGCTGCGCGAATGCTCGTAGCGAACTTCGCGGTATTTCGGCTCGGGCGTGGTGGGTTCGGGATCGGCTTGCGACATGAGATGGCCGTGTGGGAAAGTTCCGTTGAGATGGCGGCTCCGCGGCCCCAGCACGCACGGCGCCTCGCCGCGCTTGCCTGCCACCACCGAGCCAAGTACCTTGCGGCATAATATCGAGCCGGAGTTGCGGCGTCGAACGATCATCTTTCTGGGCAACGCAGACGCATGAGCTCGCTCGCCGAACAATTGGACAGGGCCCGCAAGCTGGACGATGCGGGGGACCACGCGGCGGCCGAACAGATCTATCGCGAGATTCTGGCGGCCTCGCCCGATCAGCCCGAGGCCCTGTTTCACCTGGCCTCGCTGGCCACGGAGGCGAAGCGCCACGACGAAGCGATTGGCCACCTGCGCCGCCTGATCGAAACGCAAGGTCCGCGCGCCCCTTATTACAACAATCTGGGACACGTGTACGAACAGGCGGGAGACCCGCACGAGTCGATCCTCTGTTTTCGTCAGGCCTTGACGCTCGAACCAGACCACCCCGAAGCGCACAACAACCTGGGGGTCGTGTTTCTGGGGCTCGCCCGCGCGGAAGAGGCGGTCCGCGAGTTCGAAGGGGCCCTCGCGGCGCGTCCTGACTTCGAGCCTGCTCGCAAAAACCTCGAGCGGGCGCGGGCGCTGCTCGGCATGGTTCAGCCCGGGAGCGCCGACGCGGCGGCTCACAATCGCCGCGGCATCGAACTGATTCAGGCGGGCAAGCCGGACGAGGCGCTTCCCCATTTCGAGACCGTGATCCGCCTGGAGCCGGCCAACGCGGGGGCACGCTTCAACCTGGGCAATCTCTATAGCGTCTTGGGGCGTGCTGCGGCGGCTCGCGCCTCGCATCGCGAAGCCGTGCGGTTGAATCCCAAGCTGGCGACGATGACGGCGGAACAGCAGTCTCGCCCGTCGAGTACGGCGACCGCACGTTCGAAGGAGTCCGAGCGGTTTGCAGCTTTGGGCACGCAGCATTTGCACGACAAGCGCTATGGCGACGCAGCGACCGCCTTGCGCCGTGCTGCCGAGGCGGCGCCCGACTGGAGCGAGGTTTGGAACAACCTGGGGGTGGCCCAGATGTATGCCAGTCAGCTCGACGAAGCCGCGGCCAGCCTGCACCGGGCGATCGAGCTCGATCCCGCTGCGGCCGATGCGCTGAACAACCTGGGCCTGGTATGGTTGCGCGTCGGCCAGTTGGACGAGGCGGTCTCCAGCTTTCAGCGATCCCTGGCGCTGCAGCCCGATTCGGCCGACGTCACGTGCAATCTGGGCAACGCGCTGCGCAAGCAAGGTTACGTGCATCGGGCGCTCGATGCCTGGTTGCGCACCGTGGCGCTCGAGCCGCGTCATGCGGCCGCGCTGGGCAAGGCGGGGCTCGCCCTGCACGAGTTGGGGCGCGCGAGCGAGGCCGACGGACTGTTTCGGCGTGCCTTCGAGCTCGATCCCAAGTCGGCCGATGTGCTCAACAACTGGGGCAACGTACACCAGGATCTACAAGACTTCGACCGCGCGCTCGACTGTTATCGCCAGGCCGTGGCCGCCGATCCCGACTTCGTGCCGGCCCATTGCAGCCTGGGGTACTTATTGAACGACCGCGGGCAACTCGACGAGGCCCGCAAGGCGCTCCAGCGCGCGCTCGAGCTGCAGCCCGACAATCTCGTGCGGGTCATGTTGGCCACCGCCTTGCCGCCGGTATACGCCTCGCTCGACGATCTGCACGCGCGGCGGGCCGGGCTGGAGCAGAATCTCACGCAATTGATCGCCGATGGCGTCACGCTCGATACGACGCGCACGATCGTGCCGACGATGTTCTACATCGCCTACCAGGGGCAGAACGATCGCCGGGTTCAGGAGGATCTCGCCCGGATCTATCGGGCCCCCCACCTCCCACCGCCGCGCGGACGTCGCACGGCCGATGGCCGGGTCCGCGTGGGCTTCCTCTCGCGCTACTTCCGCGAGCACACGATCGGCCGGTTGAATCTCGGCCTCATCAAACATCTCTCGCGCGAGCGGTTCGAGGTCCACGTCATTGCCGGTGGCACGCATCAGGATGGCACGGCCGAGGAATTCCGCCGTCATGCCGATCACTTTCATGTCTTGCCCTACGATCCACAGCGTTCGCGCCAAATGGTGCGAGACCTGGAACTGCAGTTGATCTTCTACGCCGACATCGGCATGGATCCCTTGACCTACACGCTGGGATTTTCGCGGATGGCGCCCGTGCAATGCGTCACCTGGGGGCATCCCGATACGACGGGCAGCGCCGCGATGGACTATTTCATCTCGAGCGAGTTGCTCGAGACGGCCGGAGCCGACGAGCACTACACCGAGCAACTGGTGCGTTTGCCCGACCTCTCGGTCTGTTACGAGCGGCCGGTGCTCGACGAGCGGCCGCGCGACCGCGCCTCGTTCGGCCTTGATCCCGCGCGGCATCTGTATATCTGTCCGCAGAGCCTGTTCAAGTTCCACCCCGAGTTCGACGCCGTGCTGGGCGAGATCCTGCGGCGCGATCCACAAGGCGATCTCGTCTTGCTCGAAGGGAAGTACGATCATTGGAAGCGACTGTTGATGGAGCGTTTCTCGCGCACCATCCCCGATGTGGTCGATCGCATCCGTTTTCTGGGCCGGTTGAAGCGCGTCGATTTCCTGGCGCTCAATGCGGCGGCCGATGTCTCGCTCGACCCGATGCACTTTGGCGGGGGGAACACGACCTACGAGGCTCTGGCACTCGGCACCCCCGTGGTTACCCTGCCGGGCGACTTCCTGCGCAGCCGGATCTCTCTGGCCCTGTACACGAAGATGGGCTGCATGGATTGTGTGGTCCGAACTCCAGACCAGTATGTCGATTTGGCCGTGAAGCTCGGCACCGATCGCTCCTACCGAGAGGGGGTTCGCCGGAGCATTCTGGCCACGGCCGATGTGCTGTTCGACAACCGCCAGGCAGTGCGGGATCTCGAGGCGTTTTTCCTCGAGGCAATCGATCGTTCGAACGGCTAAATACGCCCTGACACGTGCCCTGTCATGGCGGGCAACCCCGCGGGCGCCCGTCGGGTTGAAACCGCCCGCAGGCAGGTGTTTCGACGCGATTCTCCCCCCTGCTGCAAACCATCCCTGGTACGGAACGTACGGATTCCACGAGTTTTTCATTGACACGCCCGGACTCCTTTGGTTCCTTGGAGCGTATGGGGTCCATGAGCTGGAGGGTTACGCGCCGTTTTGACGGTTGAGCGGAGTTTGAGGAACAGAGCCGGGGTCGAAAGGCGTCGTCACCCCACGCACCACATCGGGAGGACCCCGAGGCGCGTTGTCGGATCGGCCCCAGCGGGGCGGATCGAGCGCTCCACTTCGAGTCGTGGGTAGCTGGCCGAGTAACTCATCTCTTCGATTGGCTCGACGGTAGAACGGTCACTTCGTTCCTCTGCCCGTTGGGAAGCTAGTCCGCCCGATCGCTCAGAGCGTGGTCCGAGGCGCGCCGCGTGTGCGTCCTGCGCCGCGACTCGAGGCTGCCGGTTCGATTGGTGCGTATCGCTCTGGCGATGCGCTCGCGACCGACGACACCGATTACAACTACCGACGAACAACATCGAAGCAACGAGCGCCATCGAGATGCTTAGTTCCTGGATTCGCCGTTCGACGTCTATTTTTCAATCTGCTCCTCGTGCTTCGCACAAGCGTTCTCGTAGCGCCGGCCCACGTGGCCGTATCGGCGAGCGTATCGGCATGGAGCCCCTCGAAGAGCGGCGCCTGCTGGCGGTCACGCCCGAGTTGCTGAAAGACATCAACACGATCTCGACGCAGATTCCGGCCAACCTGGAGTCGATCTCCGATATCGTGGCGGTGAATAGCACCGTCTTCTTCGTGGCCGACGATGGCCTGCACGGCCGCGAGCTCTGGAAGACCGACGGCACAGTGGCCGGCACGTCGCTGGTGAAGGACATCATGCCGGGGGGCATCAGCTCGAGCCCGCTGAGTTTGGTGAACTTCAACGGCACGCTCTTCTTCTCGGCGTCGAATACCAGCGGTCGCGAGTTGTGGAAGAGCGACGGCACCAGTGCCGGCACCGTGATGGTGAAGGACATCAACCCGGGCGACGCCACGTCGTATCCCCGCTACTTGACCGTCTTCAATGGCAGCCTCTTCTTTGCGGCCAATAACACGACGAACGGCACCGAGTTGTGGAAGAGCGACGGCACGACGGCGGGCACCGTCCTGTTCAAGGACATCAATAACGGGGCCGACCCGTCCTCGCCGACCAATTTCACCATCGTCAACAGCACGATGTTCTTCCGGGCGAACGACGGCGTCAACGGCGCCGAACTGTGGAAGACCGATGGCACGGAAGCCGGCACGACCATCGTCAAGAACATCGGCACCGCGCAGCTTTCGTCCGGGGCCGAGAACTTGACGAACGTCAATGGCACGCTCTTCTTCTCGGCGACCGATCAAGTCAACGGCTTCGAGCTGTGGAAGTCGGACGGTACCACGGCCGGGACCGTCATGGTGAAGGATATTCGTCCGGGCGCTTACAGCGCGCTGCTGAGTACCGAACTGGTCAACGTGGGGGGCACGCTGTTCTTCGTCGCCAACAGCGATACTTCGATCGAACTGTGGAAGACCGATGGCACGGAGGCCGGCACGGAGCTCGTCAAGGACATCAATCCCGCGGGGGCGTCCGCGCCGCACGAACTCACCAACGTGGGGGGCACGCTGTTCTTCGCCGCGAACGATGGCACCAACGGCATCGAGTTATGGAAGTCGAACGGCACCAGTGCTGGCACCGTGATGGTGAAGCACATCCGCAGCGGTAGCGCCGACGCGAATCCGACCGGGCTGACGAACCTCGCGGGCACGCTCTACTTCGCCGCCGCCGACGCCGGCAACGGCAACGAACTCTGGAAGTCGGACGGCTCCGAGGCCGGGACGGTCCTTGTCAAGAACATCCGTAGCGGTAGCGCGAATTCCGATCCCGTGTTGTTGACCGCCGTCGGCTCCTCGCTGTACTTCGTTGCCAATGACGGTACGACCGGTGTCGAGCTGTACAAGTCGGGCGGCACCAGCGCCACCACGAACAAGATCGTGCCGCTCGTCGAGCAGCAGCTCATCGTGCAAGAAACCGTAATGGTCGGCAGCACGCTCTACTTCAGCGCCGACGACGGCGTGAACGGCGTCGAGTTGTGGAAGTCGGATGGCACCGCCGGCGGCACGATGCTGGTAAAGGATATTCGCGCGGGCAGCGCGGGCTCGGTGCCGACGCGCTTGACCAACTACAACGGCGTGCTGATCTTCCGCGCCGACAACGGCACCAATGGGGTCGAGCTCTGGACGAGCGATGGCACTTCGGCCGGTACCCTTATGCTGAAGGATATCCGCACTTCGCCCAACAACGCGGCGTCGTCCGATCCCGACAATTTCACCCTCGCCGGCACGACCCTGTACTTCACCGCGAATAACGGCACCAATGGCCTCGAACTGTGGAAGACCGACGGCACCTCGGGCGGCACCGTCATGGTCAAGGATATTCGCTCGGGTTCGGCGAGCTCCTACCCCTCGCTCCTGACGAACGTCAACGGCACGCTCTTCTTCCAGGCCTTCGATGCCACGAATGGCTTGGAGCTGTGGAAATCGAATGGCACCGACGCGGGTACCGTGTTGGTCAAGAACATCGCCGCGGGCAACGTCAGCTCGTATCCCAGCAGCCTGACGAATGTGAACGGCACGCTGTACTTCGCCGCGACGGACGGCACGAATGGCGTCGAGCTGTGGAAGTCGGACGGCTCGTCGGCCGGTACGGTCCAGGTCAAGAACATCAACCCCAGCGGCGACTCTTCTCCCACGAACCTGGTGAATGTGGGAGGCACGCTCTATTTTGCCGCCAACGACGGCACGAATGGCGTCGAGTTGTGGAAGTCGAATGGCACCGATGCCGGCACCACGCTGGTCAAGAACATCAATCCCGCGGGCAACGCCTCGCCCACGAGCCTGGTCGCCATTGGCAGCACGTTGTACTTTGCCGCGACCGATGGCACGAACGGCGTCGAACTGTGGAAGTCGGACGGCACGACGGCCGGCACCGTGCAGGTGAAGAACATCCATGCCAGCGGCGATTCGTCTCCCGCGCGGCTGATCGACGCAGGGGGCACGCTCTATTTCACGGCCAACAACGGCACGAACGGCATTGAGCTGTGGAAGTCGGACGGCACATCGGCCGGCACCGTGCAGGTCAAGGATCTCCTCAGCAACGGCGCCAGCTCGAACCCGCAAAACCTGGTTGCCGCGGGGAGCACGCTTTATTTCTCGGCCGACGATGGATCGGGTCGGCGGTTGTACAAATCGACCGGCACCGAAGTCAGCACCGTGCTGGTTCGGCCGAACCCCTCGTTGAACTCGAATGCCTCGCAGTTCACGCAAGTGGGCGGCACGGTCTTCTTCGTGGCCGACAACGGCGTGAACGGCACCGAGTTGTGGAAGACCGACGGGACGCTCGCCGGCACGGCGATGGTCAAGGACATCAACCCCGGCGCCGGCAGTTCGTACGCCATGCGCCTGACGAATGTCAACGGCACGCTCTTCTTCTTCGCGACGAATGGCGTGAACGGCCTCGAACTGTGGAAGAGCAACGGCACCGATGCTGGTACCGTGATGGTCAAGGATCTCAATCCTGGCTCGGGAAGCACCGGTACGCCCAGCTTCCTCTCGATGATCAACGTCAACGGGACGGTCTACTTCAACGGCGATGATGGCGTCAGCGGCGGCGTGCTGTGGAAGTCGGACGGCACCGAGGCGGGGACGGTCGAGGTGAAGGCGGCCGTGGGGGGCTCCGTACCCCTGTCGTTGATTCCCTCGTTCGCCAATGTCGGCGGCACGCTCTACTTCTCGGCCGAGGACCTTACCAACGGCCGCGAATTGTGGAAGTCGAACGGCACCGATGCCGGCACCATGATTGTCGCGAACATCAATCCCGGCGCGGCACACGCCACGCCCTCTAACCTGACCGATGTCGGCGGCGTGCTCTACTTCACGGCCACCGATGGCACGAACGGTATCGAATTGTGGAAGTCGGACGGCACGGACGCCGGCACCGTGCTCGTGAAGAACATCAACGCGAGCGGCGACGCCAGTCCTACTTCGCTCACGAACGTGAACGGCACCCTCTTCTTTGCCGCCACCGATGGCGTGAACGGTATCGAATTGTGGAAATCGAATGGCACGAGCGCCGACACCGTGCAGGTGAAGAACCTTGCCGCCACGGGCGATTCGAGCCCGCAGTCGCTCGTCAACGTGAACGGCGTACTCTACTTCTCCGCGACCGACGGCGCCGCGGCCAATGGACGCGAGCTGTGGAAGAGCGACGGTACCGAGGCCGGCACCGTGCTGGTGAAGAATATCGCGGCGGGGGCCGCCTCCTCCGATCCGCAGTCGCTGGTGAACGTGAATGGCACCCTGTTCTTCTCGGCCGACAACGGAACGAATGGACGCGAGCTGTGGACCAGTGACGGCACCTCGGCCGGCACCACGCAGACCTCGGATCTGCAAGCGGGGGCCCAAGGTTCGGATCCGGCCTCGCTCGTGGCGGTCGCCAATCGGCTCTACTTCTCCGCCAATGACGGCTCTTTCGGCGTCGAGCCCTACACCGTGCTGGTGATCGAGCAGTCGACCACCGGCGAAGTCATCTTCTCCTTCACGCCCGATGGCGCGAACCCCGGCAAGTTCATCGTCACCGCCACCGAGGCGATCGCCGACGTGCAGGTGCTCGAGATTCGCGTCAATGCCAACGGCGAATTGGAGTACAGCGTCGATGGCGAGCCCTTCACCAACGATCTCGACTCGGTGACCCCGGGCGTGCAGTCGTTGCTCGTGGCGGATATCTCGCGACTCGACATCGATCTCGGCGACGACGACGACACGTTGATTGTGAACAACTCCGGTCCGGGCGGTCTGGCCATTCCGGCCATCGATGGTATCCAGTTCACGGACAGTATCGGCGGCACCGATTCGCTTGTCGTCCAGGGTACGGCCGGCAACGACACGATTACGGTGGCGCCGGGCAACGTCGTGGTCACGGTCAATGGCCGCACGATTGGCGCCTCGGCCGCCATCGAGAACATCTCGATCGACGGTCTCGCCGGCAACGACACCATCACGATCGACGCGGCGGCCTTTGCCTCCGGGACGTTCTCGGTCCAGGGAGGCGCCGACTCCGACACGCTTGTCGTCGACACGAACAGTGCCAATGCCGACATCGTGGCGGTGACGGACTCCGCGGTGAACGTGCAGTTGGGGCCGAACCCAGGCGCTGCGCCGGTGCGCACCTACAGTCATGCTGGCTTCGAAGCGCTGACGATCAACACGAACGACGGCGCGGACACGATCACCATCACCCAGCCCGCGGTCGGTAGCTTCCCGGCGGCGGTCTCGATCAACGCCGGTGGTGGCGATGACTCGGTCAACGTGCATCTCGGGCTGGCGGGCACCGCCAGCACGTTCACGGTCGATTTGGGAGCGGGCACCGCCGATCGCTTGAACGTTCGCACGATGAGCTCCGAGGCCGATCTGGTCACGGTGCTCGGCACAACCGTGACCGCCCAGATCGGTCCCAACGCCGCATCGGCCCCCTTGAAGACGGTGAACTACACCGGTGTCGAGACGTTGATCGTCTGGACGGGCGATGGCGACGATACCATCTCGGTCAAGCAGCCGGTGGCCGGCGCCTTCCCCGACATCGTCGCGGTCGAGTCCGAGGCCGGAAACGACCTGGTCGAGATCGAGCTCGGTCTGGCCACCACGACCAGCGTGATGGGGGTCATCATGGGCGCCGGCACGAACGATCGCCTGAGCGTCTTCACCCGCAGCACGCAAGACGATCTGGTGATTGCCACCGGCTCAGCGGTCCGTGCCCAGTTAGGTCCCAATCCGAATTCGGCCCCGCCGAAGACGATCAACTATACGGGCGTCGAGAGCCTGAGCCTGCTGACCGATGCCGGCAACGATACGATCTCGACGCGTCAGGGAGATTCGCCGACTTTCCCGGCCTTCGTCTCGATCTTCGCGCAAGACGGCAACGACCTGATCGAAGTCGAGATGGGATCGACGCTCGCCACGCAGGCGACTGTCTTTGGGATCGATGCCGGGGCGGGCACTGGCGACCGCTTCACCTTCTTCACGCGTAGCGGCCATGCCGATAAGGTTGTCGTGACGGGCGCGAGCGTGCAGGCCCAAATCGGGCCGAACGCCTTGAGCAATCCGTTCCAGACCGCCAACTACACCGGCGTCGAGCAATTGGGCGTCGTGACGGGGGGGGGCAACGACACGATCTCGGTTCGCGAGGGAGCCACCCCGACCTTCCCGGCCGTCATGGCCATCGAGCCCCAGGACGAGAACGACCTGGTCGAGATCGAGCACGGCCACGCGACCGTCGGTACGGCCTTCGGCGTCAATGCCGGTGCCGGGACGGAAGATCGCCTCAGCGTCTTCACCCGTAGCGGCCACGCCGACTACATGCTGGCCAACGAGAGCTTCGCCGCCTCGCGTTCTGGTCCGGACCAGGCCAATAACCCGTACAAGGTGGTCAACTACACGGGCGTCGAGATCCTCAGCCTCCTCTCTTCGGGGGGCAACGACACCCTGCAGGTCAACATGCCAGCCACGGGCACGATGCCGATCGTGGCGCTCGAGGGCATGGATGAAGACGACACCTTCATCGTCAACCTGGGGGGCAACCCGGCGGGAGCCAATGCCTTTGGCGTCAACGGCGGGGGCGGCTCGCTCAACACGCTCCAGGTGAGCACGAATAGCGGCCACTCGGATAACGTGCTCATCACCGGCACGTACGTCGCGAGCCAACTCGGTCCGAACGCCGCGGCGAATCCCTACAAAACGGTCAACTACACGAACATCGGCGTACTCACGGTCTTCACCGGCGGTGGCGACGACGTGATCACGGCGACCATGCCCACCTCCGGCTTCTTCCCCGGCTTCGTGAACCTGCGCGGCCAGGACGAGAACGATACCTTCATCGTCAATCTGCAGTCGGCCTCGAGCGTCGGCTTGTTCAGCGTCGACGGCGGCGGTGGAGCAAACAACCGCCTCACGATCAATTCGCTGGGCGGCATGAACGACTTTATCCGCGTCGGCGGCACGATCGCCGAGGTGCAGATCGGCCCGAACGCTCAGGCCAATCCGAAGAAGACGGTCACCTACCTGCAGATCAACGAGCTGAACGTGTTTGGCGCCGGCGGTGCCGACACGATCGTGGCCGAGCAGCCCGACTCCGGTTCGTCGCCGAACATCGTCAATCTGCTCGGCGGTGACGAATCGGATAGTCTCGAACTGGCGCTGGGCGGGGTCTTCTCGACGGGTCGCTGGACGCTCGACGGTCAGGGCGGAGCGGACAATGTTGCGACGATTCTCGACAAGCCGGGCTTCAATACCTTCATCACCGTGGCGCCCAACGCCGCCCCCAGCGTGATCGGCGTCAAGAATGCCAACTTCTTGCAGGTCTTTGGCCAGGATGGCAACGACCGCATCGAGATTAACGTCGACATCGAAAGCTTCGTCAACGGTGGCGCGGGAGACGACACGATCATCGGCAGCTCGCGGGACGACGTCCTCTTCGGCGATGTCGGCAACGATGTGATCGAAGGCCGCGGCGGCCATGACGTGCTGATCGGCAGCGTGGGCAACGACACGTTGCGGGGTGGCAACGGCCGCGATGTCCTCTTCGGGGGCGCCGGCGCCGATTCGTTGAACGGTGGCGCCGACGACGATATCCTCATCGCCGCGGTTACCACGCACGAGACGACCTTCGCCTCGGTTGTCGCGATCATCAACGAATGGGCCTCGAACCGCACGCTGCAACAGCGGATCGCGAACCTGACCAACTCGAATCCCACGGCCGATCGGTTGAACGGAAACATCTTCCTGTTGCCGGGCAGCACGGTCGCCGACGACGAAGCCGGCGCGGTCGACAGCCTCTTCGGCGACAGCGGCCTCGACTGGTTCATCTACGAGTTCTCGGAAGACAACGCCCAAGACCGCGTCAACGGTCAAGATGTTGGCATGGACGTCTAAACGCAAGACGATCGAGCATCGTCGGATCCGGCAAGCTCGCGGGGCACGCACCCGCGCGCGTTTGCCGGATCTAACAAAGATAGGCACATCGTCGCGTCGATCGCGTGCAAACAGGTAACTCTCAAGGGGTTACTCTGCTTGACTCCCCCCTCGGCCAACTGATAAAACGGTGACGATGCGTCAGGATTCGTCCGTCCCAAGGACGGGGGAACGTACGTATCGCCGTACACCAGTTTGCCGGTGTGCATCCCGCCTCGAAATCCCACCGACGTCTCGAAAGCGGAGTATCTCCCATGCTTTCGATCTACGGCCAACGCAGCCGACGGTACTGCGATGGCGTTTCGCGCCGATCGTTCCTCAAAATCGGCGGCTTCGTCTTTGGGGCGCAATCGCTCGGTCTGTCCAACCTGCTACGCGCCGAGTCGGCGGTTCCCTCGGGACGCCGCCCCAAGGCGCTGATCAACGTATTCCTGGGCGGCGGCCCACCTCACCAGGACATGTGGGAAATCAAGCACGATGCGCCGGCCGAGATTCGTGGCGAATTTCGTGCGATCCATACGAACGTGCCGGGCATCGACATCTGCGAGATCTTTCCCCGCATCGCCAGCATCATGGATCGCTGTGCCGTGATTCGCTCGGTCGTCGGGGCCGAAGATCGCCACGATTCGTACCAGTGCATGACGGGCTGGCGGTTCGAAGATCTCCGCGCGCTGGGGGGCCGGCCCAGCATCGGCTCGGCGATTGCCAAGCTGCAGGGCCCCGTCGATCTGTCGGTGCCCCCCTTCGTGGGACTGGCGAATGCCGGCGTGTGGAAGCATCCCGGCGGTCCGGGCTTTCTGGGGCCGGCCTATTCTCCCTTTCAGCCCGACGGCGAAGGCATGGCCAACATGCGCCTGGGCGACCTTTCACTCGAGCGGCTGCAGGATCGGCGTGGGTTGCTGACGAGCTTCGATCGCCTGCGCCGCGATCTCGACTCGCGTGGCGCGATGGAAGGAATGGACGCCTTCGGTCAGCGAGCGCTCGAGGTACTCACGTCGAGCAAGCTGGTCGACGCTCTCGACCTGTCGCAGGAAGACCCCCAAGTGCGCGAGCGCTACGGCAACGGCCAGCCCTACCAGTTCCAATACGACGGCGCGCCGACGATCAACGAACATCTGCTTATGGCCCGCCGTCTGGTCGAGGCCGGCGTGCGCTGCGTCACCATGACCTACGGCCGTTGGGATAGCCACGGCGACAACTTCGGCCTGGTGCGCGATCATGGCTCGAAGCTCGATCAAGGCCTGAGCGCGTTGATCGAGGATCTCGACGTCCGGGGCATGCTCGACGACGTGACCGTCATCGCCTGGGGCGAATTTGGTCGCACGCCGCGCATCAATAGCGGCGCCGGCCGCGACCACTGGCCACAGGTGAGCTGTGCCCTCCTGGCCGGCGGCGGCCTGCGTACTGGTCAGGCGATCGGTGCGACCAACCGGCTCGGCGAATATGCCCAGGAACGGCCCGTCCACTTCCAGGAAATCTTCGCCACGCTCTACCACAACCTGGGCATCGACGTGGCGAACACCACGCTCAGCGATCCGACCGGGCGGCCGCAGTATCTCACCACGGCGGCTCCCATCCGCGAGCTAATCTGAGCCGGCGAAGGCGACGCCGATCCGACGTCGACGCCGCCTGCCTGTCTTTTGTCTTTCGTGCGACGGTGCTGGGCCGCGCACCCAGCGGGGTGTACGGCGTTTACTCCAACGTGTGCGTGCCGTGCGTGATGGCGCCCCCCGCTCGAAGCGCCGCGGCGATCAACGTCGTTTCTGCCAGTTCTTGCTCGGTGGCTCCCGCCTTGCGGGCCTTTTTGGCGTGGATTTCGATGCAGTAAGGACACTGCGTCGTCAGCCCCACGGCCACGGCCATCAGCTCCTTGTACTTCAGTGGAATCGCTCCCTCGGCAAAGGCGGCTTCGTCGAAGGCCATAAAACCTTTGAAGCCCTCGGGCGAAAGTTCGCCGATCTTCTTCAGCTTGGTCAGATTCTTCATGTCATACATGGCAATCTCCTGATGAAATTGTCTCGGTGGTCGCGGCCGTCGTGAGATAGCGTCCCCAGGGCCGAGCTCGCTGGCCGGACGAACGTCTTGCGCACACGCGCGGCGGTCTGTTCGCAACTTTTTTCTGGCGACCGTCGGCGACCGCTGAGCCTAGTCTGGCTGTGCCAGACAGTACAGCATTTCTTGCGGCTGGCCATCGACGAGTTCGAGAACTCGCAGATAGATGCGGCCGCCACAGATCGTCGCACTTCCCATCATCTGCTCGCCCAACTTGTTCGTGCCCACTTCTTCGTACTTGTCGGGGCGGGCGCGATAGATGTAGGTCTCTCCCGTCTCGTTCGTGGCGTAGATACAATCGCCCACGAGCACGGGCGACGAGCTGAAGTCGCCGCCCAGGCGTTGTTTCCATTGCGGCTTGCCGGTGTCGCTCTTCCAGCAGACGGCCACGCCCGCGTCGAGCACGCCATAGAGGAAGCCGTCCTTCTCGAGCAGCGAGGGGACGTAGACGCGATCCTTTGTTTCCCATTCGATCTTGCCCGAGCCGTCGGCCCGGATGGCGGCCAGGTGGCTCTTGGGATAGCCGCCGCTGGAGAAGACTCGCTCGCCGTCGGTCACGGTGGACGTGACGCATTCGGTCGTGGCGCCGGCGACCTCCCAGATTGGGTCGCCGCTGGCCGGATCGAAGCTGGCTACCAGGTTGCAGCCGATCAACAGAAGCTGATCGCGCCCGGCGGCATGCAGCACGATCGGGGACGTGTAGTTCGGCTCCTTCGGTCGATCGTGCTTCCAGACGATCTCACCGGTTTCGCGATGCAATCCCGCCAGCACGCCCCCGGCGTGACTATCGGCCGCCGCGAGAACGAGCGATTGATAAATCGCGGGCGAAGCGCCGTACCCCTGGTGAATGACGTAATCGGCGATCTTCGTCTGCCAGAGCTTTTCGCCAGTCACACTCAGCGCGGTGACCGAGACGGCGCCGCTGTTGGCGAAACTGATGAAGAGGCGTTCGTCATCGCAAGCCACCGTGCCCGACGCCCCCGACGACTTCTCGTGTTTGCGCATCAGCCCGCCGCGATGTACCTCGGTCTGCCAGAGGGGCTTCCCTGTCGCGCGATCGTAGCAGAGCACCGATTGTGTATCTTGCTCTTCGTCGGCCGTGGCCAGAAACACGTGCCGCCCGACCACCGTGGGCGAGCTATGCCCACGTCCCGGCACGGGACTCTTCCAGGCGACGTTCTGCGTGGCGCTCCACTCGGTGGGGGGCTGTTGATCGGCATTGGCCACGCCGTTGCGTTGCGGTCCCCGCCACCAGGGCCAATCGGCCGGATCGACCGTGATGCCATCGTGGACCCCTTGCCCAAAAGCACTGGCAGCTAGAAGCATCGCAACGGCGGCCAAGGTGGCAAGGTGCAACCGGAATCGGGCAAGCTCGAGGCGTGGCAACATCATCGGGAGTATTTCCGGCGGGGCACGACGGGGTGGTGTGCAACGTGAGTATGGGAATCGGCAGCCGCCGCATTTTAGACACGCACACGCGACGAGTGCTATCAAGAACACCGACGAATCGAGCCCCTTTTTCCGCGAGAAGACAGCCGATCTGTCTCCTCAGCCGCGACCGATCAGGGGCATGTTCGTCGCCATGACGGTCACGAACTGCACGTTCGCCTCGAGCGGCAGATAGAGCGTTTAGCTTGTCACCATGTGGAACATGCCCCTGCGCACCAGGAAGCGAATTCGCCGTTCTTTACGACAACCCCGCAGGTGGCAGCGTCCATTCGACAGCTTGCCGGGTGTCCGGACCAATTGCTACCCAACGGGTAAAGACCTACATTCGAGGCTTGCGTCCGAGTCCTTGCTATCGAACCGCGGGCTCGGAACAGATATTTTCCCAGTTGGCGGCCTTGCTGAGAAGCCGGTCCGCCCCGCTCGAAAATCGAACCTCCCCCGAGGCTGCCGTGTCCGACGAGTCGCATATCCTGGCAAAACTGATGGCCGTGGTCGAAGATCGCCGGCGGAACCCCCCCGAGCGAAGCTACACGACCAGCCTCTTTGCCGGCGGTGTGGAGAAGATCGGCCGCAAGATCGACGAAGAAGCACGTGAAGTCGTCGAGGCGGCGGGCGAGCCCGGCGAAGAGGGACGCCAGCACCTGATCCGCGAGGCGGCCGACCTGATTTACCATTTGTTCGTCCTGCTCGGCTACCGCGAGGTCAAGCTGGCCGAGGTCGAGTCGGAGCTGGCGGGGCGCTTCGGTATCTCCGGGCTCGATGAAAAGGCTGCCCGCTCGCAGCAGAAACCTACGTCGGAGCCGTCGTGAGCAAACCATCGCTCGAACACCTGCGCATCGGAGTTCCCAGCAAGGGCCGCCTGGCCGAAGTCGCGGCTGACCTGCTGCACGAGGCGGGACTCAGCTTTCGTCGCCAGGAACGCTCGCTCTTCGCGCGCTGTCGCGAGATGCCGATCGAAGTCACCTTTCTCCGCACCGAGGACATTCCCGTCCTGTGCGCCGAAGGAGCGATCGATCTCGGCATCACCGGCAGCGACTTGCTAGCCGAAAGCGGGGCCGAGTTGACAACCCGGCTCGAGCTGGGCTTCGGCCGCTGCCGGCTGGCGATTTGCGTGCCGGAAGAAAGCTCGATCCAGAATCCCGGCGAGTTGGACGGCTGTCGCGTCGCCACCAGCTTTCCGCACGTCACCGAGCGCTTTCTGGCCAGCCACGACGCGACGGCCCATATCGTCACGCTGACCGGTTCGGTCGAGATTATGATTGCGCTGGGCGTGGCCGACGCCATCGTCGACTTGATCGAGACGGGCAGCACGCTGGCGGCGAATCGGCTGCGGTTGCTCGCCGAGATCGGCCACTACGAAACGGTGCTCGTGCAGAACCGCGCTGCCCGGCATGCCGAGATGGCCGATCGCATCGTGCGGCGGCTCGAAGGGGTGGTCATCGCGCGGGCCTACTCGCTGCTCGAGTACAACATCGCCCGGACGAAACTAGCCCAGGCCGAACAGATCACGCCGGGCTTCAACTCGCCGACGGTCAGCTCGCTCGAAGACCCCGGCTGGTGCGCCGTCCGCGTAATGGTCCGCCGCAACGAGGTGATCGAGATCATGGACCAGCTCGAAGCGCTGGGCGCCTCGGCCATTCTGGAAATGCAAATAAAAAACTGCCGCCTGTAAGATTCCGGCGGCAGCTTGGTTGGTCGCACGACTCGTCGCGTACTGGGCGCTAGGCGAGGATGCCGGTGACGACGTTCCCCTTCACCAGCTCGCGCGGCTGGTTGAGGTGGTTGTAGACGATCGTGTCGGGGGCGATGCCCACGCTGTGATAGATCGTCGCTAGCAGATCGCAGGGATGCACGGGGCTCTCGATCGGCGCGGAACCGGTCGCATCCGACTTGCCGTAGACGAAGCCGCGTTTGACGCCGGCGCCCGCCACGCAGGCCGTATAGCAATAGGGCCAGTGATCGCGGCCGTCGTCCGAGTTCTGATTGCCCGAGGTGCTCACGCCGCGCTTGGGGCTGCGGCCGAACTCCCCCACGGCCACGACGAGGGTCTCGTCGAGCAGGCCGCGCTGGTCGAGATCGCTGATGAGCCCCGCCAGGGCCGTATCGAACATCGGGGCTGACTGCTTCTTCATGCGGTCGGACAGTCCCGTGTGGTGATCCCACGAGTGGTTGTCGGAGTTGGCGATCTTGGGCCAGTTCACCTCGACGAAGCGCGTGCCCGCCTCGACCAGGCGGCGCGCCAAGAGACAGCTCTGTCCGAACGTGTTGCGGCCGTACAGATCGCGCGTCGCGTCGCTCTCTTTCTTCAGGTCGAAGGCGTCGCGGGCGCGGCCCGAGATGATGAGCCCCAGCGCCTGCCCGTAGTAGGCATCGAGATCGTACTTGGCCGTGGCCTTTTCGATCGTCTCCATGCCGCTGTTGATGGCGTCGCGGAGGCGCGAGCGGCGTTCGAGCCGCGCCGAGGAGACCTCGGGACGCAGGTTCAAGTCGTCGACCACGATGCGCTCCATCTTTTCCATATCCATGTCGTCCCCCGACGGATACAGATAGTAGGGGTCGTACGCGCGGCCGAGGAACCCCGCCGTGCCCGCCTTGCCCACCACGTTGCTCTCTTGCAACGGGCGCGGCAGCATCACGAAGGGCAACATCGGCTCCGCCGGTGGCTTGATGCGAATGATGTTCGAGCCGACGTTGGGAAAATCTTTCGGGCTGGGGGGCTCGAGCTGTCCCGACGGGCTCACCTTGTCGGCCGTGTAGCCGGTGAGCATCTGGTAGATCGCCGCCGTGTGATTGAACAAGCCGATCGGCGTGTAGCTCATCGAGCGGATGAGCGTCACGCGGTCGGTCACCTGGGCGAACTTCGGCATCGTCTCCATCACCTGCACGCCATTGGTCTTCGTGTCGATCGGCTGGAAGACGCTGCGCACGTTGTCGGGCGTGTCGGGCTTGGGATCCCACAGGTCGAGATGGCTGGGACCACCCTGCAGGTAGAGCAGGATTACGCTCTTGGCCTTGTTCCAGCCGTGACCGCCGGCAATGCCCGCCTCATTCGCCTGCGCCTGCATTCGCAGCACGTCGGCCAGCGACAGACCGAGCATGGCCGATCCGCCCACGCGCAACAGTTCGCGACGCGTGACACCGTCGCAGGTGTCCTTCGAAGTCCGACCGGGAACGACCAGCATGTCCGTGGCCTCCGCCGTGATGTAGGTCAGGTACGCCGTACCTGACAATGACTGAGAACGAACGCGGCACTCTGCGCCAAAACTTCGCGGCAGAACGCGCATCGAATTACCGCCCAACAAGCCGTCAGTCTACCGATCAAAATCCGCCGATGTCAACGATTTTGTGGTCGCTGAAATGACGTAAATCAAGCTGCCATGAGAGCTTGAGACGGTATTAATCGAGGCCGAGCCGGTGTTTTACGGCACGTACAGGAAGACGCCCGCATTCGTGTTCGTATCGCGACTGCTGCTCGATTTGCCGAACTCGTACCAGTTGGTCCACGAACGCCAGTCGACGTGTCCCACGTTGAGCGGCGACGGATCGTAGACGAGCACCGCATCGTCGGCGATGCCGGCGATCACCACGATGTGCGTCTTGCCATTGACCCACAGAGGACCGTAGTCGCGCAGCCAACCTTCGAGCGTCGCCAGCGAGGGAGTCAGGGGAGGCACTACCCGCAGCCCCAGTCGCTTGGCAAAGGCGATGATCTGGCTGTCGGAGATGCCCGTGTCCTTGCTCCACATATCGCCGCTGGCGGCATCCTCCGAAGGATCGATGATACCCGCCTCGCACGAGCGCGTATGTTCGCGCCGCCAGGTGATGAGCATCTGCGCGCTGGCGTACCAGCAGGCCATTTTCTTGGTCTGCGGGATGAGCGGCATCCCGGGAACGACGTAGGACATCGACGCACTCCTTTCCGGGTGGTCTCCGGTGAGATCGCAGAAGTTCGTTGAAAATGGGAAAGCCGCGTCGAAGAGCGACACGGCACGCCTCGCAAGGAAGGTTATCGAGCGGGCGAGGCGAGAGTTGCGTGGAATCGGGAGGGGAATTTTCAACCGCCCAGCAGTCACGATCAGCACTGCGGTCAATGACGCGAGAGACCTTTAGCCGCCTGGTCAACGTCTCGGTCCGCGCTATCGCTCAACAGGAATCGGGCACGAAGGTAGAGAAGCTCGAACGTCCCTACGTCGAAGTGCTGCGCCTCTATCGCGAGCTCAGCGACGCCGTCGAACCGGCGGCACTAGGACCGTGGTTCGTCACGCCGAACGATGCCCTACAGGGTCTCAAGCCACTCGAAGTCATCGATCGCGGCGAGATCGATCGGTTATGGGAAATGGCCTATCGATTGCGATCGGGCATGCCGGGCTGAGTGCCGCACAGACAATACGACCACGACGCACGCATCGAAACATTCACTGCACAGATTCAGAATCACCCAATCACCCGCTCGACCACGTTTCCGGCTACATCGGTCAGACGAAATTCTCGGCCGTTGTAGCGGTAGGTGAGCTTGGTGTGTTCCAGGCCGGTGAGGTGCAAAATGGTGGCGTGCAGGTCGTGGATCGAGACGCGGTCTTCGACCGCCTTGTGACCGACCTCGTCGGTCTTGCCGTAGAGGGTACCGCCTCGAATGCCGCCGCCAGCCATCCACGTCGTAAAGGCGTGCGGATTGTGGTCGCGACCCGTGCCCCCTTTCTGCACGAGGGGCAACCGGCCGAACTCGCCCCCCCACACCACCAGGGTCGATTCGAGCAAGCCGCGCTGCTTGAGATCGGCCAGCAGCGCCGCGACGGGCGTGTCGGTTTCGGCGGCGAACCCGCGGTGGTTCGATTCGATGTTCGTGTGGCCGTCCCAGCTCTTTTCGTTCTCGGTGCCGCCGCTGTAGATCTGCACGAAGCGGACGCCGTTCTCGACCAGGCGCCGCGCGATCAAGCATTGGCGTGCGAAGTGCGCGCACTTTGGATTGTCGAGCCCGTACAGTTTTTGCGTGGCGGCGGTCTCGCGGTTCACGTCGAGCACCTCGGGCGCCGACATCTGCATGCGATAGGCCAGCTCGAAGCTCTCGATCCGCGCGGCAAGCTCCGCCTCGTGCGGATGCTGCTCGAGATGCCGCCGGTTCAACTGCGCCACGAGATCGAGCTGCGCCCGCTGGCGATCGGACGCCATCTCAGCCGGCGGTACCAGGTTGTGAATCGGCGGACCCTGGTTGTTGAGCTGGGTGCCCTGAAAGATACTGGGCAGAAATCCAGCGCCCCAATTCTGCGCCGCCCCCTTGGGCAATCCGCGGCCGAGCGTGTCGGTCATGACGACAAAGCCGGGCAGGTTCTGGCTGGCCGAGCCGAGCCCGTACGTGACCCACGAGCCGACGCAGGGAAAGCCCATGCGGCTCATACCGGTATTGATCTGAAACAGCGCCGGCGAGTGGTTGTTCGTCTCGGTATGGCAGGAGTAGAGGAAAGCCATGTCGTCGACGTGCTCGGCCATCCGCGGAAAGACCTCGGAGACCCAGGCCCCAGACTCGCCATGCTGGGCGAACTTGAAGGGGGACTTCATCAGCGGCCCGACCTGCTCGACGAAGAAACCGGTGTCTTTGTCGAAGCCAGAAAGCTCTTTGCCATCCTGCCGCTCGAGCTCGGGCTTGTAGTCCCACAGGTCGACGTGGCTCGGACCGCCGTTCATGAACAGCCAGATGACGGCCTTCGCCTTCGGCTCGAAATGTCCGGCCCGCGGCGACAAGGGATTGAGCGGCGCGGCGGTCTCACCCCGCGCGATCGTTTCTCCCCTGGCGGCCGAGCCGAGCAGTCCCTCGTTCGACAGCAGCGAGGCCAGGCTCAAGGCCCCCAATCCGCCACCAGCGCGGCGCAGGAAATCTCTCCGCGTGGCAAAGTGCCCCGCGTGCGGCGTGCCGAAGAGTGGATGGGGATTCGTCATGGCCTACTCGATGTACACGAACTCGTTCAGGCAGAACAACGCGTGGCAGAAATCGACGAGCGCCTCGCGGCGCGCCGTGGCAACGACGCTGTCGACCGAGCCCGCCGCACTCCCCGCGGTCGCTTCGCGCGCCGCAAGGTAGGCGAGTGCGTCGGCCAGTTCCGTTTCGTCGGGAGCGCGCGACAAGGCGAGACGATACGCTTCGGTCACCGCCTCGGCCGGCACGATCTCTTCGCTCGGCGCCGCGCGACCAGCCAACCCCCGGGCATACTCGCGTACCTGGGGATTGTTCATCATCAACAACGCTTGCGGAGCGATCGTCGTCGTCGTGCGCTGCGAGGTGCTTTGCAGGGCATCCGGCGCGTCGAACAACTGCATGAAGGGAATCATCTCGCTGCGTTTGACGGTAAAGTAGATGCTGCGCCGGCGGCTGGCCTGATCGAGCGTGCCGGGCCCATACATCTGCTCGTCGAGCAGACCACTCGTGGCCAGCAGCGCGTCGCGGACCGCTTCGGCCTCGAGTCGATGGGGCACGCGCCGCCACCAGAGCGCGTTGTCGGGATCGCGCTGCGCCGCCACGTCGTTGACGTCGGTTCCCTGCTGGTAGGTGGCACTCGTCACGAGCAGTTTGTGTAGTCGCTTGAGCCGCCACTCACCGGCAATCAGGTCGCGGGCCAGCCAGTCGAGCAACTCGGGATGCGTGGGGCGTGCCCCCTGCGTGCCGAAGTCGCTGGGCGTGGCCACGATGCCGCGGCCGAAGTGCCCCGCCCACAACCGATTCGCGGCGACGCGCGCCGCGAGATGCCCGGCCCCCGCCTCCACGTCCGTCAGCCAGTGCGCCAGCGCCGTGCGGCGGTAGGAGAGCTTCGAGCCTGCGGGCGGAGTCGCCTGCCAGCGCCCGGCTCCCTCGTCCGCGCGCGTCAGCACGCGCAGAAAGCCCTGTTCGGCCACACGATCTTTGAGCGTGAGATCGCCCCGTTTCAACACGTAGGTCTGCTCGTAGAAATCGGGACCCTGCGTGTGCAGTCGTACGGCCGGCACGCCCTCGCTCGACACGAGCACCTTAACTTTCTCGGCGAAGGGGGCCTTCGCGGCATGTTCATCGGCGGCGCGCTTGAGCGCTTGCCAGCCGGCGTCTTGCGGCGCGAACCACGCCAGCAGCGCCGCACGCTCTTCGGCCGAGCGTTCCGACTCCGGACGATCCAGCGCCGCCACGATGCCCGCGGGATACGCCGCCGATTCCAACGCGGGGCTTTCCGCCGATTCGGCCAGCGCGACGCGCAAGCGGCCGATGTTGTGCCCCTGGTTGTTGCCAAAGGCGAGCACGAGCGTCAGCGTGCGTTCCTGCCCTTCTGCCGGCGGCAGCGCGACGTCGAACGCCGCCGCATGATCGCGTCCGAATTGAGGATCGACGGCCCAGGCCGACTTGGCGTCGCCATCGATGGCCGCTGCCACGGGCAAGCCTTTCTGCTCGAACGTCGCGCGAGGATTCGAGAGCGTCGCCCCGACCGGCGCCGCGGCGCCGCGCGCGCTCAACTTCACGTCCGAGAGGGCGATATTGCCATTCGCGGCCCGTCCGGGACCTCCCGCCACCAGCGTCGGATGGCTGAGCGCTTCGAGACGCAAGCCGGTCACCGCGCGCGTGCCGGTGGAGATCTCGAGCGTGTACGTATCGAAATCGGCATTCGTGCCCGTCACGAGATACGAACCGTCCGCCTGCCGCTCGAACGTCGCGCCTCCCGACGATTTCAACGTCGCGGGATCGACCTGCGTCCAGCGTGGCGACTCTCGCAACGACGACCAATTCTGTTCCCAGTCTGCCAGCCCCGCCGGCAATTGCTCGCGTTCGTAGGTGGCCAGCGCCTCGGCAAAGGGGGCATGCTCGCGATCGAACGCCTCCTTCGCTCGCGCATAACCTTCCGGATCGACCAGCAAATCTGGTTCGCTGCGCACGGTCGTCGTGAACGTCGACAGCAACCGGTAATAATCCTCGGTCGGAATCGGATCGAACTTGTGATCGTGACAGCGGGCGCAGCCGACGGTCAGCCCGAGCGTCGAGAGCACCGTGGTCGAGAGCATGTCGTCCAGCTCGTCGTAACGCTCTTTTTCGGCCTGGTTCTTCGTGATCTGCGTGCTATGCACGCCGGCCGCGAGAAAACCCGTGCCCTTCATGGCCAGCAAGTTGTCGGGCGCGAGCTCGTCGCCGGCGAGTTGCCAATGCACGAACGTGTCGTAGGGCAGATCCTGATGGAGCGCCTCGATCACATAGTCGCGAAAGTGATAGGCGGTCGGCCGATCGTAGTCATGCTCGAAACCGTGGCTTTCGCCAAATCGAGCCAGATCAAGCCAGGAGCGTCCCCAGCGCTCGCCGTAGCGCGGGCTCGCCAGCAATCGATCGACGAGCGCTTCGTACGCCGCCGGCGAAGGATCGGCCACGAACGAGTCGACCTCCTCGGGCGAAGGGGGCAGCCCGGTCAGGTCGAAGTAAACGCGGCGAATCAATTTGCGAGGTTCGATCGGCGCCGTCGGGCGCAGCCCCTCGGCTTCGAGCCGCGCGAGAATAAATCGATCGATCGGCGTGCGACACCAGGCCTCGTCCTGCACCGTGGGGGGCTCGACCTCGGCCAGGGGACGAAACGACCAGAACTCGCGCGCCGCCTCGACATCGAGCGCCGGCTTCTGGGTGGGGGACGCTGCGGCGGGAGGCTCGTCCCGCGGATCGGGCGCCCCCATCTTGACCCATTCGACGAGCCGGGCCACGTCCGCCCCGGGCAATTTGCCGTTGGGGGGCATCTCGAAGTCTTCGTAACGCACCGCGCGAATGA
Source organism: Pirellulales bacterium (assembly GCA_019636335.1). Classification (NCBI taxonomy): domain Bacteria; kingdom Pseudomonadati; phylum Planctomycetota; class Planctomycetia; order Pirellulales; species Pirellulales bacterium. Next base: position 28,161 of record JAHBXR010000032.1, on the reverse strand, counting down.
GAGGACTCGCCTCGGGATCGCCCGGCACAACGGCCGGGCCACTGTCGCCACCCGTGATCCAGCCGGCGCGACTATCGAGCCGCAGTCCGCCACGCACCTCCTTCGCGTCGGCCGAATGACATGGATAGCAGTTCTGCACCAACAGCGGCCGGACGTGCTTCTCGAAGAACTCGACCTGCGCCGGTTCGGGCTGGCCTTCGGCTGCCAGCGTGCAGGCCGCCATCCAGGCCTGACTGAGCAGCACCATTCCACAAAGGGCGCAGGAGAGGCGGACGCGAGGCAGCAACGGGGCGTGAAGCATGTCTGCCGAGGCGGGAACGCGGGGGGGGGATGGTTAGTATTGTCGCGCGGCAACAGCTTGCCCCAGAACGGGTCCGGCGCATGCCACCCGGCCGCAACCGCGATTTTAACCGACCACACCGAGCCGGGCGAAGCAATTTCGCGTCGTGGGAAAAGAGACCAACTTCACCCCCTTCGATGGCCACAAAGGGACACCAGAGGCACTATTGAGTAGCCGCCTGATCGATGCGTCGAGCGGTGGGAAACTCGCGCAGGGCCTGCTCGGGAGAATCGAAGACGTCCACCAGCCGACGGCGGTTGTTGGCATGCTCGAAGATCACCCACGTCCGCAACGAGGGCCCAAACGCCTCGAGCGTGTACTCGACGGCAGGGCGGTCGGGATGAGAGGACTCGCTGGCCATACCCCTAGCATCGCAAACCGGTGCGACAACTGTGTGTCGCAGGCAAACGAACTAGGGCAGAAAAAGTGCTGATTTGGCCCTTCAAAAGCGCTCTTAATCAGCACCAAAGGGGGGTCTACCCCTTCGGCCGACCCTCCCAGTCGCCATGCCCAACGATCTGAGAGGAATGAAAAAAGGCGCTGGACGGATTCGAACCGTCGGTGGTGGATTTGCAATCCTACAGTAAGGTCTGACACCGTACGATCTTGCGTCTGAATCGCGCAGATTTGGTATCTTCAATATCGGCACCCTGAGTCTCGAAGGATGAAAAATCAGGCTCGCGGCTAACAGTCGCGGTAACAGTTTGTCGGGTCGCGGCTGATCCCCGCATTGACCACCGCTCGCGTGGAAACATCATCGCCACGCGGGCGGCTGGTCTGCCCGGCCGAAAGGATGATGAACATGCAAGACCGCGTCGACGGTTTGCGGGGTGTGTCGAACATGGCGGCCGATGTCCTAAGCGCCGCGATGGATGCCCGCATTGCAGCCGAAGAATATCGGCGAACCGGCCACCCGCGCTATGGCGAACGCTTTGAAGCGGCCCTGCGAGAGCTAGAGTGTGAGCTTGCCGATTATCAAGCAGAGATCGGCGAATACGACGTCGCCTTCATCGATAAAGCCGTCGATAACGTGCGTGTTCTCGGCACGTCCCCAAGCCAATCGATCCATGACGACATCCAGTGGCTCGCCCTCGTTGTCGGCGACGTTGCCTTTGCTGTGTCGCGAGAATTATCTGGGGAAGAGGTCGAGGTCGCGGTTGAGTACGTTGACCCCGACCTGCCAGATTCGGCGTTGATCTTGCTTCACATAGAGACCGCGCTGGATGCGTTCTTCGCTTCATCCCCCGACCTGGATGCACTCAACCGCGCAAGCAAAATGCGAGAGCAGGAGCTGTCGCGGGCAATCCTTATTGCCTGCAGCCCCTCCACACCGCCTCTTGACGATGCAGGCGAGGGCAAAAACCATGCGCACCGTGCGCACCGGGAGAGACTTTTTCCGAAAGGCCTCCCTAGCAGAATCAGGAACTGCACTGACATCGTGGACTTGGTGGTCAAGATCGATGCTGAGCAGACAGCGGAAAAGGGTTGGGATGAAATTGCCCGTGAATTCACGGGGGAAACAGGCAGTAGCCGAAAGGACACCCCAAAGGCTCGCCGGTATGTCGGGCGAATTCGCGCGATGGTAACCAAAGGGATCGTCAACCTGGCTCGCATCTCATAGCGTGCGCACTGTGCGCATCGTGCGCACTGGCGACCTAATAGCTGTTTTCACGATCACCAGCATCGCTTTCTACTTCGGTTAGCAAGACGAACGGCGAACGAACGCCATTCCGAACTAACCGGAGAAAAGACGATGCCCACCGCCACCGCCCCCCTCAAGACTTCGACCGGAGCACCCGGTGAAATCTCTCCCGAGACGTTGTACACGCTCGAGGAAATCTCTCGCCGCGCCAATCTCGGCCGGCATGCCCTCCGCATGGCTCGGCGCCGCGGACTCTCGGTGAAGTACGCGCACGGACGCGGCTACATCTTGGGCAAGGACTTGATCGCTTACTTGTCCGAGGTCGGCAAGTAGCAGATTCAAAGTGGCGCGCCCCGGGGCTCATTCCAAGGCGCGACGACCACAAGAAAGGATGCACCCGTGAGCGTACATCAGTCCGCGCCCAGCGGCAACGAGCTTTCGCTCGATTCTTGGTTCCGGCTCATCAGTCTCGAGCCGGCCCTCTGCGAATTGGCCCGTCGAGCATCGCGCGGTGGCATGCCGGCCGACTGGCAACGCCTCACCGAACGTCTCGCGAGGTTCGCAGGCCCGTCGGCCAGACGTGAGCGACCCCGCGGTGTGCGTGCTTATGAATCCGCCAGCGACTATCTGCGCGGGGTGTTCGAGCGTGCCAATGCTGGGGGGCGTCGCTCGTGATCGTCTCGAATCTTCCCGCAGCGAACATCCCCGCCGAGGAGGCCACCATCGGAAGTGGTTTCTTCGATCGAGGTATTTGGCTCGCGATCCGCCAGGTTGTCGATGAAGAACACTTCGCCGATCCAACCATCGGGCGATACGTGACGGCGCTCGATACCTTCTACGCCGAGCATGAGCACTTCGATCCGTTGCTCTTTCGGCCGCACCTTGGCGACGACTTCGATCCGTTGCTGTTTGCCAGGCTGATGCAGGCAGTGCCGGGCCCGACTAACGGAGCGCACTATGCGACGCAGGTCAAAGATGCCTGGCGCAAACGTCGTGCCGCGTCCGTCGCCAGCGGCATTGCTATTCAAGCTGCGAACGGCGTCGACACGCAAACCATGTTGCGTGGTGCCCTGCGCGACTTCGGTGCCCTGGCCGAAGACAGTGGCCTGTCGCGCGGCCTGGCACCCGTCAACGTCGTGAATCTCGCGACCGCGCATCCGCATCTGAATCCAATCGTCGTCGATGGGTGGTTGCGACTGGAAGAGGTGGCCAACCTGATCGCGGCCAGCAAGGTCGGCAAGTCGTGGCTCGTTTATGGGCTGCTCCTGTCGATCGTGATGGGCGTGCGGTGGCTGGACGTGTTCTTGTGTGCCCCGTCGCGCGTGCTGTTGCTCGATGCGGAATTGCACCCGAGCGTTCTGGCGCATCGCATCAGGACCGTTGCGGAAGCGATGGGGGTAACGCTCGAAGACATTCGGGACTGGTTCGACATCGTAAGTCTCCGCGGTCGCCAACTCGACATCTTCTCACTCGGCCAAGTTCTCGACGGCATCAAGCACGGCACGTACGGCGTGATCGTGGTCGACGCCCTCTATCGCTTCTATCCGCCGGGCTACAACGAAAACGATAACGCGGCTGCGTGTGCCCTATACAACCAACTCGACGCGTACGCCAAGAGACTCGGCTGCGCCATCATCTGCGTTCACCATTCGTCGAAAGGTCTGCAATCGGGCAAGGCCGTCGTCGACGTGGGCAGTGGCGCCAGCAGCCAGGCCCGGGCGGTTGACAGCCATCTCGTCCTTCGGGCGCACGAGGAACCGAACTGTGCCGTCCTGGAGGGCGCCGTTCGAAGCTTCCCGCCGATCGAGCCGCTCGCCCTGCGATGGTCATTTCCGCTGTGGTCAATCGACCAGTGTCTCGACCCGGCCGAACTGAAGGGCTTGAAGGGCAAGAACGAAGAGCGCCAAGCCTCTAGGGACGCCGATGGCAAGTCCGCCATCTTGGGGCTGCTCAGCACCGGCCCGCGCACCAAGACATGGATCTCGAAGAACGGCGGACCGAGTCCAGGCCGGACCGAACGATTGCTTTCGATGCTGATCGCGGAGGGGCTCGTGACCAGTTTCGAGGGCGAAGCCAGTGGCAACGATTGCACCCTGTACCAAATCAACGAGCGCAAAACCGAGGGGGTGTGAGGGTGCGCGGTTGGGGTGATCGATCACCCTCCCTCTCACCCTGACACCGGGGGGAAAGGGGGGGGGGGTATACGTCCTTATAAGAGGACGTATTACCCTCCCCCCCCCTGTTACCCCCGCAAGAGCGATTTTGAACGACCCACCTGAAAGGAACCCAACCATGACCGCCACCAACACCACCCGATCCTGGACCGGCCGCTATTGCGCTCACCTGACACTGGCCGAGTACGCCGGCCACAAGGACGTGATCGTGAGCCTCTACAACGAGACGCTGTACCGCAACGAGCACGAGACCCGTCGCATCCTGGGCAGCCTGCTCGACGGGCGCACCGACATCAGCATCCGTCGAGACGATGAGTACATCCCATCGACCGTGGCCGACACATTCAGCGCCAGCGAGTTAGACGAGATCGTCGAGTTCTTCGCCCTGCTCGACGACGAGAACATCTCGATCAGTATTCGCCCTGCCGAAGTGCCCCGCGCAACCTGGATCGGGGCAGCCAACCGAACGTGTGGGCCGCACGGAACGTGGTTCAAGTTCGCGGACTTCCCGCAGTACCCCGAGCGCATGAGCTTCCGCCTCGCGGGTGTGACCGACCCTGAAGACTTCGAACGCATCGAGCAACCCAAGGCGTGCGCATCGTGCGGCTGCTCAGCAGCATGACCACCACGCCGCAGGCACAGCCCCACCATAGCGCCAGGAAATGACGACCTGCCTGATGATGTATCAGGTCAATACATCACCCCGCAGGTCATGTATCAGGCCGCAACACCCCCCCCATGAGGGTGGTGATGCAGGACGATACACCCCCCCCGAGGGTGGGTCCTGGGTTTTTATTGAAATGCTCTCTAGTTCGCTGGAACAGACAGCAGGGGCTACTTAACGTACTTGTGACACTAAGGTCAGACATGGACGGCACCAAGACCACCCCCAAGCGATCCTGGCGGCGCTGCGACGACTTCATCGTGTGCGTGATGCCCGCGTGCAGAGAGTGCGGCTCGATCGAAGTCAGCGGCTTCAAGGGCAAGAAGCCGCAAGGTGACGGCACGTTCTGCCAGTACACGACCTGCGCTTCGTGTCAGCACCGATTCAAGATCGTCTGGGTGCCGCCATCGCTCGCCCATTTGGAAAGTTGAAAAACGCAGTTCTTAAAATTCACTCAACGAAAGGAAAACCGTCATGCCCAACACCGAACAAAACATCGCCGATCGCTTCCGCGACGAACTGCTCGAGCAGAATGCCGAGGAAGCCGCGCAGACCGTGACCGAAAAGGCGCTCCGCGGCGTGGCCGAGAACATCGCGCTTGCCTCGCGCGTTCATTCCAAGATGGCCAGCGCGTTCAAGGGCGGCTTCTCGCTCCACGAAGTCAACGCGCAGTTCTACTCCCTGGGTGCCATCTGCCGCGAAATGCAGTACGCCCCTCAAACGATCCGCGCGGTGGCGAAAGCGATCGGCGCCATGCCGGAGTTCGTCATCGACGGCTCGCCGTTTTGGAGCGCGACCGCCTATGCCGACATCATCGACGCCATTCGCAAGGAAGCGGCCAAGCAATGAGCACCGCGATCGACACTATCACCTGCCAAGCGACCGTCGAACTGCTGGCCGCTGACTCGGCCGACAGGCCGGCGACGGTTCGCGTCCTCGCGTACAGCGGTGGCATGATGCGCCCGAGCGGCATCCGTGGGGACGTGGTGGTCGACCTGGCCGGGCTCGAGATCCCCGAGCGGCACCCGTTGCTGCTGGACCACGCGCATAGCGTCAACGCCATCGCGGGCAGCGGCGTGCCGAAGATCGAGGGCCAGCAACTCATCGTCGAAGGCGAGATTGCCCGCGACACCGATGCCGGCAAGCGCGTCATCGCGCTGAGCAAGGCAAAGGTGCCCCTCGCAGCGAGCGTGGGGCTGCACGTAATTCGCATGGAGGAGGTTTACGCGGGCGAGAAAGTGACCGTCAACGGTCGCAAATTCACTGCCGGCAAAAGCGCGCTCACGATCGTCCGCGCCAGTCAGCTCTACGAGGTTTCATTCGTCGCAGTCGGGGCGGACCCCAAGGCGGGCGTCTCGTCTCTCGCGGCTCAGAGAAGGAATAAGCACATGTCTACCGAAACGGTACACGATGACGACACGATCGACCTGGGCCACGAAGAGCGCGAGCTTGAGCGTCAGGACCAGATCAAGGCGCTCTTCGCGCAGCACGCGGACGTCAAATGGGTCGACCCGGCCGAAGACGGCAAAGCGGTAAAGGCCAGCACCTTCATGAAGCACGCCATCAAAACAGGGATGGACCCGCTCAAGGTGCGAGTGCAGTTGCTCCGCGCCGGACTCTCCAACGGCGTCGACATGGAACGCCGGCCCGCGATTCAGGTGACGCTCGGCCCCGAGGCGAACCCCGACCTGCACGCGCAGGCGCTGTCGTGCGCTGTCGCTCGGCAGCTCGGGATGGCCGCGAGCGCGCCACTGCTCGGCAAGAACTACGGATTCGAGCACGTCTATTCCGAGCCGGTGCTCGAGCTATCAGACACCAAGCGGGTGCGCGAAATGTGCAGCCTGCACGCGCTGATGGACGGCGTGATTCGCACCGAGAACGGCAGTGGTTTTCATGGCTCGCGCACGTCGCCCGAGTTTGTCGATACCTACGTGCGAGCCGCCAAAAGCCTGGAAGCCAGCGGCGGAGCGTACTCGACGTTAACAGTCAGTCACGTGTTGGAAGATGCCGGCGGCAAGATGATGCTGCAACGCCTGGCGTTGGCAGAACCAGTGTGGCCGCGCATCACCAAGCAGGTTTCGGCCGACAATTTCCACCCGCGCAAACTGTACCGCGCGGATGCAGATCTCGGCTTGCTGCCGCTGAATCCACAGGGCGAGATCCAGCACGGGCGATTGACCGACTCGAAACGCACGGTCGCGCCGGACACCGTGGCCCGCATGATCTCGCTTGATCGCCGGCACATCAGAAACGATGACCTAGGTGCGTTCGCGGAAATCATGAACGGCCTGGCCGACGGCGCGAACTGGGCCGCCGAGTCGCTCGTGTTCACGGTGCTGCTGGGCAATCTGGACAACTTTTTCCACAGCAGCAACGGCAATGCGATTGACGCGCCGTTGGGCTTGAGTGGATTGGAGACTGCCGAAACGGCTTTCGGCTCGCACGTCGGCGTCGGCGGAAAGCCAGTTGCCGGCAGCGCGGCGATTTTGCTCGTCGGCAATGCGCTGTCCGTAACGGGTCGACAACTGCTCGCGCCCCTGTTGCTCAACGTCGACAACAATTCGAGCGCGATCACGCAAGCAAACCCGCACGCATCGCGCTATCAGCTCATCAAATCGCCCTACATGGACGTGACGACCGTGCGCACGCCATCGGGCGCGATGATTCCCAACCAGTCGCCGACCAAGTGGCTGCTGCTGTCGTCGCCGAATATCGGTTCGGTCGTGACGGTCGCACTGCTCGACGGCGCGATGGCTCCGACGATTCAATCGAGCGAAACTTCGTTCGACACGCTGGGGTTGGCGTGGCGCGCGTACTGGGACATCGGCGCGGCCCAAGGCGACGTTGAGTACGGCGTCATGTCGACCGGCGACGCCAGCGGTTAGTAGACATGCCTCGCGCGCCGGTTCTTGGAGTCCCGGCGCGCGCAGCCGGCGTGGCGGGTGGCGATTAGCTCCGTTCCATTCGCCGCGCCGGCTCTTTTAGACCGTGAAATGCGCGACGTAGCGCATGGCCCCCGGCGCCGCTATGGACTGTGGCGGCGCCGGTTTTTTACACCAAGCAGGTATAGGACTCTTTCCGTGCGCGGCACCATCAAACGAATCGACGAACATCGCGGCTACGGCTTCATTCGCCCCGAGGGAGGCGAGCGGCCAGACGACGTGTTCTTTCACGCCACGCAGGCGCCAGACTTCACCACACTGGCCGTGAATATGTCGGTCGAATTTGAAACCGAGAACACGGACCGCGGCGTTCGCGCGAAGAACGTGCGTCTGCTCGAAGCGTAAGGAATCGCTCGCATGGCCAGGCCGAAACGCCCCGTCTTCAAAGTCTCGACCGCCAAAACGCTCGTCAAGGTGGCTAAGGAGTATCGCAGCAGGGCGCATGGCGGCTACCGCGCCGAGATCCCCGCGATGGACTGGTTCAACGAAGAACCGCAGCCCTTTCAAATCACTTCGACCGGCGAAGGCAGCGGCAGCGGCGCAACGCTCGAAGGCCGCCTGATGAAAAAGGTCGATGGCTCGTGGGAACCGACCGGCGATCCCAAGCCACTGGTCGACCTGTACCAAGCATCCCGCCAAGTGGGCGACGTCGTGTTCTGCATCCTCCAGCAGGGCGACCAGCTCGTTATCGACACGCCGAGCACCGCCCCTCGCTGGTTCAAGGGCCAACTCGCCGACTCGCTTGGCGTGGGCAGCTCGAGCGGCGGCGGTGAGTCCGCCAGTGTAAGCGGCGTGGTGGCGCTCGACGGTGGCCCAGTGCCTGAAATCACGTCGGTCATCAACTACCTGTCGCTCGCCGGCCCCAGCGGTGCGAACGTGCTGATCGTCGAGGATCGCTCCGGCGATGAGCCGGCTTATCTGCTCGCGAACGTCGGCCATGTTGCCATCGAGGTCGTGGTCGACGTCGACACCGACGACCCGGACGATCCGACGGCGCTCCGCAAGCACACCCGCACGGTGGTCACGATGGCGGGCGACGACGACACGGCGAATACCGACATCATCGAACTGGACGAGTGCTCGTAATGGTCGCCATCCCGCGCAATCGATTGCTCGACTTGTGCCGAGACCCGTGGCGATATTGGTCGCGGGCCGAAATCGCGGCGATGGTGGCCACGCTCAAACGCAAGAAGGGCACAAACAAGCTGCTGCGCATTGGCGATAAGCTGGCAGCGCACGACGACTGCTGCTGCGACGATTTGATTAGCGCGACGTGTACGCCCTGTAATGAAACCATGCTGCCGAGGTTCTATCTCATTGAGCTATCGGGCATCACGAACGGGGCGTGCGGTAGCTGCGCCGGTCTGAATGGCAGCTATGTCGTTGAGCATCGCACTTCTTGCACGTGGAGCGTGGATTTTTCGCCGGTCTGTACAGGACATTGCGTGCGCAGTTTTGACCGTATCAATCTGTCATTTGGTGTGCTGGGCGTAACCGTTTCTATCGGTGGCTCTGTGGGAAGCCCGCCCACCGTGGGCGTTCCTTCCATCACCTGGATTCTTTCGGGTACTAGCCCCAAGAAAAACTGCGCGAGTTTTTCCGCACTGAGCATTCCCTTTAGCAGTAATCAGGGATGCCCAACGACCGCGATTTGCAACGGCTCTGCGGCTACGTGTTTGGTGACGGCGCTATGAAAGCTTGCACGCATCGGCAACATCGTCGAGCCCTGTCAACTGAGTTCCAGTGCTCGCACCCCAGCGTGCGCGCGCCAGGCGACTACGTGTGGCCGGCCGTGTGCAACGGGTGCCCGTTCGCAGACGGCGGCGTGCGCACCGTCGAGCCGAATCGTCTGAATGGCGAATGGCGAGGCATCGGCGACGTGGTGGCCGATGTGCTGTCGCTAATGGGCTTCAAGAAGAAATGTGTGCCGTGCCAGAGGCGGCAGTCGAAGTGGAACCGCTGGTTGCCGTTTGGATGGTTTCGGCGGAAAACGGTTCGCCAGGATGCCCCAGGAATTGCGCCGAGCGTGGTCGATGGGTCAACGGTCGCCGAGGCGTAGCGTGCGTTAGGAGGCGTGTGCGGGGCTCAGCCGCAGGAACTGTCAACTATCAGCCGCTTTGAGGGTTTGTTGACGATCGGGAGCGTGGTTGGCAGAATGTGGACTCTCAAAAGTCTAGGTTCTCGAAAATGTCTAGAAGAATAGAGTCCGTCCCTCCGTTGGTGTGCGCAAGCCGTAAGGCCCGCAAGGTAGCTAGACTGCCTGAGAGCGCCAGCGGGGGGACGGGCTCTTTTATTGCGCGCGCTCATTCTGAGCCGCGCTGGAAAGGTGGACCCTATGGCCACCGTCGTTCCCCCTCCCGCCGTCCGTGACGTTCCCGAGAACGAAACACCGCAAAGCCCTGCTGCCGCTACGCCAGCAGCACCACCACCGAAGCCGGACTGGTCCCAGCAGGAAGAAATCGCCGAGTATCTCGACTGGCTGACTCGCGGCCAACTGGACGTGGTATTCGCCCCTGCCGACTACTTTAACCAAGACCGCTTTCATCCGCAGTGCCCTTCGAGGGGGCACCTCTACGACGTGTCGCTCAATTGCGGTTGCTCAGAGGATTGGTTTTCCTATTGGCTCGACGATCGCGAAGAAAAGCCGCTCGAGGAGCAGCTCATCGAGGTCGTGCGATGCATGGCCAAGCGGTTCAAAAAGATAATCAACACGATCGAGCAACGCCGCGCGCACATCAAGGCCGGTGAGCTTGCCGGAAAGGCAGGTGCCGCATGAGTTTGGCGACATCACCCCAGAAAACGTCACCACCGATCGTCACGGCAAAGCAACTGGCCTACTGGCAGCGGCATGAGTGGATCAACGGCAACAAGGCTGGCGACCCGTTCTGCCTGCACTCGACGCTCGAGGTTATCGCCGTGGCGGGCGGCCGGAGCGCCTATATCTGCGTTGGTCGACCTGCACAGGTTGCCGACCTGGCGTCGTGCGCCCTGGCACGCATCAACAAGCTGGGGCAAGCGGTCGTCGACCAGCATCGCATGCGCGACGGGGCTTGCATCGTGTTCATCGTCGAGGAAGGAGGTGCCCTTTGACCGCAAAGGATCCCAACCGAACCGACGTAAGGCCGGTCGACATCTCCGCCGACCGACTCTGCCGACTGTTGAAGGCGACCAGTGACGGGAAGTTCGAGCCGACCGGCTTCGTACTCGAGCTGCCACGGGGCTTCGTGGCGGCGCTGGCTGACAATCGCACCAGCAAGCCGATGCGAGAGAAGCCCCCCCTCCCCTCGCCCGCCATCGAGGTGCGAGAGAAAGACCCGGCAAATTTGCCGGATGTTTCTGATGTCGACGCCGAGGCGCTGGCCAAGTTGCGTTCGTGGAAACGATAGGACCGTTCACCCCGCCGGTCGACGTGGCCGGCGGGGGCTTTTTCTCTACTTGAAAGGTAGGTGAACCGATGGAATCGATTCGCGTGTCGGTCGTCGCGTTCGGCGACCGAAAACATTGGCAGATGCAGTATCGCGACCCGGTGACGGGCAAGAAAAAGACGCGCTCAACAGGCGTGGAGAATACCGGCCTGAAGCGCGACCGCGACGCGGCCATCAGCGCCGCCGGCAAATGGGAAGCCGAGCTGCGCGAGGGGCGGTACCAAGCCCCGAGCAAGGTTACCTGGGCGCAATTCCGCGAGCGGTACACCAGCGAGTCGCTGGCCGCGCTGTCGGACAACGGCGCCATTCGGGCGGAGACCGTGCTTGATCTCGTCGAGCATCACACGCCCGTCGACCTGCTGGCGAAGGTGACGACCGAGCGCGTGGCCGAGTTCACCAAGGCACTACGGACGGAGCGACAAGTCGCCGAGTCGACGATCAAGAGCTACCTGGGGCAACTCCGGGCGGCACTCCGCTGGGCACACCGCCAGGGGATCCTCGTGAAGGTGCCGACGTTCGAACTGCCGAAGCGTGCCAAGGGAGCCAAGGCGATGAAGGGGCGGCCGCTGTCGGGCGAAGAGTTCGACCGCCTGCTGATGGCCACCAGGAAGGTCGTAGGCAAGGCGCCGACCCAGTCGTGGCGTTTCTACCTGCGTGGGCTCTGGTGGAGCGGCCTGAGGCTCGCAGAGAGCCTGGAGCTGTATTGGGACCGTCGCGACAAGCTGTGCGTCGATCTCGACGGCAAGCGGCCCATGATTCGCATTCCGGCCGAACTGGAGAAGGGCAACAAGGACCGTCTGCTACCGATGGCCCCTGAGTTCGCGGCGCTGCTAGCAGAGGTTCCCGAGGCCGAGCGGACGGGCCCGGTGTTCCAGCCGGTCATGCCGCGGTGCCGCACACGGCGATCGGACGCGGTTCGCGCCGGCAAGGTGATCACCACCATCGGACGCAAGGCCGGCATCAAGGTGGAAGAGCGGCCGGGCAAGCAACCGAAGTGCGCCACTGCGCATGACCTGCGGCGTTCGTTCGGCAGCCGTTGGGCAACTCGGGTCATGCCCGCCGTGCTACAGCAGATGATGCGTCACGAGTCGATCTCGACCACGATGCGTTACTACGTTGGGCTCGAGGCCGACGAGACCGCCGAAGCGGTGTGGCAGTCGTTTTCAACCGCCAACGGTAACACTTCGGGTAACAAACGCCCCCTAAAGGGGTCTGGCGAGAGGCCAGAAAAATCGTCGCAAGTCTCTACTGCGCAATAAAAAAGGCGCTGGACGGATTCGAACCGTCGGTGGTGGATTTGCAATCCACTGCCTTAGCCACTTGGCTACAGCGCCCTGATGAGACGGGGGTGCAGGGAAAGCGCTAGCCCGCAAAGGCTACCTATCCCCCCGACTCCACTTCGATCGTCCAACGATACCACGATTCCACGATCAGACAAGGGTTGCTACGCCCGGAGGCCGGGCGAAACATCGACCGTACCGCCGCGCTTCCAAAGCAGCGAGCGAGAAGCTCCCCGCATCGCCGCCCGGGTCGTGCGGTTTACAGCTTCGAGTCGTTGTAGATGCGCACCAGCAGTCCACCCTTCTGCTCGGCCGTGTGCGAGCCGAACGTCGTGATGAACAGCGTGCCATCGGGAGCGAAGGCCAACGCGCTCGGGCGATCGAGCGACATGAGGAGCGTCGGCTTGCAGATCGTTTCCGGGCCGTCCTTCACCAGGTCGAGGCGATACAGACCACCTTCTTCCGGGGCCATCCACGAGAAGTCGACCGCATAGATGCGACCCGACTGGGGGCTGATCGCCACGCCGGTCACGTCGTGCAATTGCGTGGCGACATTCATCAGCAGGCCCCCCGCCTTGGGATCGTATACGGTGAGCAGGCTGTCGTTCGGGGTGTGCAAGTCTCCCATCTGGCTGACGACCAACTGCCCCTGACGTCCCAGGGCGATCGCCGCCGGACGAGCCGCGCCAGTCACTTGACGCGAGTTGATGAACGGCACCAGTTCGCCCACTTCGCCATCCTGGATCGGGGCTTTGGCGATGAGGCCGTTCGACGAGTCGCCGTTGCAGGTGACGAACAGATCGGTGGCGGTCGCCAAGGCGCCAAAGAAGTTGCCTTCGCCCGTGGCACTCCCGGCGCTGGCGCGGAGCGGGCCAAGCTGCTGCAGCACGTCCCCCGCGTCGATCGAGCCGGCGTGCGGCACGCGGAACACGCGCACCACGTCCTGCCCCTCGGGCAGGCCCCCTTCGCCCACGACGAGCGTGTACTTGTTCAGAAACGCCAGTCCCATGGGACCGATTTCGTAGGTCGGGTTCTTGCCGTAGGTGTCGGTCGGGAAGCCGGTAATCACGGGCAGCAGTTCATAGGCGCCCGGCACGTCCTTCAGCTTCACGATCTGGCCGGCGCCGCTATCGGCGATGAAGACCTCGTCGCTCTTGGGCTGCACGGCCACGCCGCAGGGGTTCTTCAGCCCGCCGATAACCACCTGCGAAAAGATGGTGGTCAGCACTTCCTGCTTGGTGACTTCACCGGCCTGACCCCCCTGCGTGGCCTGCGGCTGCGCGGGGCGATTCGCCACGCGCTGCGTCGGCTGCTGCGGGGGTCGCTGGGCCTGGGGAGTACCGCTGGGACGGCGATACTGAGGCTGTTGTTGTTGCGTGCTGGGACGTCGCTGCTGGGCAAGTCCTGTATCGACTAGGGCGGCGACCACGGAAAGGGCAATGGCAAAGCGAACGGCAAAGCGCATAACTCGAGTCTCCTCCCTGAGACCGTCCCCCTGGGGGCGGAAACGACCGACTTGGCGCTGCTGGCGAGCGCTGATCGTCGCAACCGTGTGCCCTGCGAGACGCTTTGTAAAGCGATGAACTTCCCTGTCTTGACGAGCGCGGCCGTCGACGCTGGCGCGGACTGATCGCGGCGCACGAATACGTGGGTTGGCTGGCCAGGTTCCGCGCCCGCCGTTGGACCTGGCTGTGGAGCGTGCGGCATCGCCTTGAGCGTCAGGCGAGCAGGCAACACCCCCAGCGAGGGAACCGAGCCGGCGCGAGATCCTGTTTACCATCTTCGGCCGTCGCCGCGCGAAGGCTCAACCTAATCGCTTCTATTTGCGCATGCGTGACGACCAGCAGCATGGGTCGAATCGCGATGCCGCGCCGCTAGCATGCCGCGCGGCGCACGCGTTGCTAGCGCCGCCTCAGCGCGTGCGTGGCCAAGGGAAGAAGGCATTGGTCGTCCGCACGTAGTCGGCGTACTCGGGGCGGCGATCGCCGATCGTGCGCTCGAGCAGCGCCACCCCCGAGACCTTCAGCAACAGATAGGTCATCAGCACCGGGCTGAGAATCGTCCACCAGGCGCCCGAGGCCACGGCCAGCAGATAGATGCCCCAACCCACGCAACAGTCGCCGAAGTAGTTGGGATGCCGCGTGTAAGCCCAGAGGCCCGACTTCAACACGCGGTGCTCGTTGGCGGGATCGGCCTTGAAACGAGCGAGTTGATAATCACCGACCGCCTCGAAGAAGAACCCCAATCCCCACAGGGCGATTCCGATGCCGTCGAGAAATGTCGGTCCGGTCTCGCCCCGCACGGTCTGGCCCATCTGAATCGGTAGCGCCACGAACCACAGGATGGCGCCCTGCAATCCAAAAACCGTGAACAAGCTAACAAACGTAAAGTGCTCTCTAAAGCGCGCGCGCAGGGCGCGGTAGCGATCATCTTCGCCCTGCCCCCAGTTGCGCCACAACAGATAGATCGTAAGACGCATTCCCCAGATCGTGGTGAGTATCGCAATGATCAGCGAGCGTGGATTCTCAATGCCCACGAGTTGGTTCGTGATCCAGGCGATGACGACAAATCCCGTACCCCAGAAGAGATCGACAATGCTCGTGTTGCCGAGCACGATGCTCAGCAGCCACAGGACAAACATCAGTCCGCCGATTGCGAACAGATTCACCCCCATGACTTCCAGTGGACTATCCATCGTCGCAAGGCAGGCCGAGTTCGTGGTGGTTGGGGGGCAGACAGGCGGATCGGGTCGCTCATGCCCGGTCGGAGCACGAGTATAACACGCGGCGAAAGACCGTGTCGCAGGGGCGCTCGGCCAGGCAACTCGCCCCGTTTAGGCTTGACCGACCTCGCCCGGCTATGGTTTGATTGCCCGCGGCGGCAGCCCCGTCTTTGCTCCTCATCAGCCAGACCGAGCCAGCATGCAGATCGAGTCGACGGCCATCCCCGACGTCAAAATTCTGACCCCCAAGAAGCATGGCGACTCGCGAGGTTTCTTCTCCGAGACCTACAACCGCCGCACGATGACCCAGTTGGGTATCGACGTCGAGTTCGTCCAAGACAATCACTCCCTGTCGGCCGAGCGGCACGTGCTGCGCGGCCTGCACTTTCAGATTCCGCCCCGCGCCCAGGCCAAGTTGGTGCGCGTCGTGCAGGGCGCGATCCTCGACGTGGCGGTCGACATTCGCCGCGGCTCGCCCACCTATGGCCAGCACATCTCGGTCCTCCTCAGTGCCGAGAACTGGCGGCAACTCTACGTGCCGGTCGGCTTCGCCCACGGCTTCGCGACCCTCGAGCCGAACACCGAGGTGCTGTACAAGGTGACCGACTACTACGCGCCGGAGTGCGACCGCGGCATCCTCTGGAACGACCCGGCGCTGGGCATCGACTGGGGCGAGGCAGCCCAGCACGCCATCCTCTCCGACAAGGATAAGAAGCATCCCACGCTGGCCGACGCGGGGGAGTTGTTCTCGTAACGTGCTGTGCTGAAGCGCCGATGTACACACCTTCTTCCTTCAAGGTCTCGGACACCGCGCAGCTTCATGCCACCATGCGAAGCTACAGCTTCGCAACCCTCGTCACGCAGGGAGCGCGCGGGCTGACCGCCACGCATCTACCCATCCTGCTCGACGCCAATGTCGAACCGCACGGCCGGCTGCTCGGGCACATGGCCCGGGCCAACCCACAATGGCGTGATATTACCGGCGAGGCGCTAGTGATCTTCTCCGGTCCGCACGCGTACGTCTCGGCCTCCTGGTACGAGACTCCCGGCACCGTGCCGACGTGGAACTACGTAACGGTCCATGCGTACGGCACGTTGCGTCTCCTCGAAGACCCGGCCAGCGTACACGGAATCTTGCAGCGCACGGCGACTACCTTTGAAGCAGCCAACCAACAGCCCTGGACCTACGACGACTCGGACCCCGAATTCAACCAGATGCTGCGCGAGATCGTCGGCTTCGAGATCGAGATCAGCCGTATCGAGGGGAAGAGTAAGCTCAATCAGAATCATCCCGAGGAACGGCGGTGGAAAGTTGTCAGCGCCCTGGAACGCCAGGGGGATGAAAATTCCTCGGCCATTGCTCAACTGATGCGCGCCACGTTGGCGGGTGGGGTGTGAAGCGAGCTAGGAGCCACTTCGGCGTATTCCGCCCTCGCCTCCGTGCGCAGGTAGGATGACGGCATGAGTGAGAATCCGTATCAGGCGCCAAAGGAAGAGGACCCCGCCGCCACCAAAAGGCTTCGACGCACGCTCACTCGAGTGGCCATCTATGGACTCGTCGTTGTCTGCGGTGCCGCCATCGCAACGGCGTGCCTGTGGCTGGCCCAGGCAATCGACGCCTCCAAGCAAATTTTTTAGCCGCCATGTTGTCCGCTCGATCGGCGGGATTCAGCCCGATAAGTGTCTGTCGACACAACCAGCCATCCCCCGCCTCGACAGCCCTTCTTGGCCCGATTAAGGTAGGTAGTTCGGCGCGTGCTTTGGGGGCTGAGCCAGCACCCCCGCCGTGCCTGTTTCTTGCCGCCGTGGCAACCCCTTTTGCCGTACCAGCTACCTCCTCAGGCCTCATGATTCACGCAGTTCGCTCTCTCGCCATGCAACCCACCCAAGACATCAATATTCGCGAGCTGGTCCCCTTGGTGGCGCCGCGCATCCTCAAAGAGGAGCGCCCCATGACCGAGGAGGCCAATCGCACCGTCATCGAGACGCGCGAACAGGTGATGCAGATCCTCGACGGCCGCGATCGCCGGATGGTGGTCGTCGTCGGGCCCTGCTCGATTCACGACCCCCAGGCGGCCATCGAGTATGCCGGCCGGCTCCGCACGCTGGCCAGCCGCGTGTCGGATCAGTTGCTGCTGGTGATGCGCGTCTACTTCGAAAAGCCGCGCACCACGCTGGGCTGGAAGGGATTGATCAACGATCCTCATCTCGACGACACGTTCGATATCGAATGCGGCCTGCGCATGGCGCGCGAGATTCTGTTGGCCGTCTCCGAGTTGGGACTGGCCACCGCCACCGAGGTCCTCGAACCGATCACGCCGCAATACATCGCCGACCTGATCACGCTCGCCTCGATCGGCGCCCGGACGACCGAATCCCCCACGCACCGCCAGATGGCCAGCGGACTTTCGATGCCGGTCGGCTACAAGAACGGCACCGACGGCAGCCTGCAGGTGGCCGTCGATGCGATGCTCGCCGCGCGCGGCCCGCACAGCTTCGTCGGCATCGATGGCGACGGCAAGACGTCGGTCATCAAGACGCTGGGCAATCGCTGGGGCTTCCTCATCCTGCGGGGCGGACGATCGGGCCCGAACTACCTGTCCGAAACGATCACCGCCGCTTCCGAGCAGTTGATCATTGCCGGATTGTCCCCCCGTTTGCTCGTCGATTGCAGCCATGCGAACTCCGACAAGGACTACCGCAAGCAGGCGGGCGTCTGGCAGAACGTGATCGAACAGCGGTTGGCCGGCAACGATGCGATCGTCGGCCTGATGCTCGAGAGCAACATCAACCCTGGCAAGCAGGCCCTGACCGCACCCGCCGAGCTGAAATACGGCGTGTCGATCACCGATGGCTGCATCGGCTGGGAAGAAACCGAAACGCTCATTCTCGACGCGCACGAACGCCTCGCGCGGGCTGGCGTCACTGCCGCGACCTGAACGGCCGCTCGCAGCGAACGTGCGGTGCCTCGTCAACTGAAGTGCGCCCCGTCCGCACGACGCCGTTCGAGACGCGAGATCGCCCCCTGGGTGTCCAGGGCCGTCCGAGCGATCGCTTCCACGCGCTGGGCCAGCGCGTCGAGCCGGCCCGCGTCGCGCACCACCCCCAAGCTTGGCGCAAGCGGGGCGAATGACTCTTTCCGCGCGAGACTTGGCATCCGCGGTTCCTCCCTCGCCGCGGACGGGTACCGCGGCAACGTCGCAATGATGTCCGACGAGCTCGCGGCGCGGCGAGCGGCCTCGGTCGGTCGAACATCGTGCCTCGCTGCCCGAGATACCGACGGCGGCACGGCGCGCGACGGCGAGCTGGCTTCACTCGTTGCGTTGACGCTGGGCGCGCGTCTTTCGCCCACGATGACGGTGTGCTGTGCGGCCGTCGTCGTCGCGGCAAGCGCGACCTCATCGATCCAGGCCTCTCGCGCGGCGCGCCGATTCGCGATGAATCGCGAGCCTTCGTCGACGCTCATGGCCACCGTCCCGCCCGGTTCGGGCTCGTCCGTCAGATAGAGCGCCAGTTGAGGAGGCGTCAGCTCGAGTATCTCGGCTGGAGTCCAGTGGTAGGCCAGGCTCAATCGCTGGAAGATCGTACGCCAGGGAATCGAGCGTTCCTCGGCATCGCACGGTGAGCCCGGCCCCATCAGTTTCCCCGCGGGTCGCCTGCGAGCAAGTTCAGTGCCTCGCGGAAGGCCGCCTCTTCGCCGGGCGTGGCCTGCGCCAGCAACTGCTCGACGTCGGCGAGCGTGAGCGCAGGACTTTCACGCCGCAGCGAAAGCCACAGCCGGAAGATCTGTCCCTCATGGGTCTCGCACCAGTTCCAGAGATCGGCGTGCGAGACGCGCGGTCCGCGGCACACATCGTCGTAGGCCAGTTCGAGCAGGTGTCGCTGCTGCGGTTCGTCGAACTCTCGGAGCCGTGCCAGCACGACGCCGAGCGGATCGGGAAGTCGGTTCAGTAGGTGGCGTTCGATCGCTGCGAAATCGACGAGACGCAGTGGCGATAGGCGATATCCCTGCCCGCCAATCGGCACGGAAATCGTGCTCGCCGCCCATTCGTGGAGACCATCCATCGTTTCTTGCCGCTTGGGAAAAAGAAGCCTTGCGTTGAGGACTTGTGCGAATTCGCACTCTGCCCGAAGCACTGGCCAGAAAACAAGCCTGTTTGTTGGTTCGTTCGAGCGTGCCGGCAGCCGCCGAGGAGCCTGCTACCCCAAAAAAAACACCCCTCCTATGAACTAGACCGTTGCCCTGGACGTCACCGACTGGTCAAAATGCAACGGTCGATTGGCGGTACAAGGAGCAGCAAATCGACCACACGTGGCAGCGCAAGGAGCGCCGCCGCGGCGTCCCCGTCGAGGAGTTAGACCGTGTCGTTTCCGCCTGACCAGCTCTCCGATCAAGAGCTCATGCGCGAGATCCAAGGGGGCGCCACGCATCTCTTCGCCCATTTGATCGAGCGTTACCAGCGAGCGCTCGTACGCGTGGCCGAGAGTCGTCTCGGCCGGCGTGACTGGGCCGAAGAAGCGGTGCAAGAGACGTTTCTGGCCGCGTTCAAGTCGCGTGCGACGTACGATCCCACGTTCGGATTTCGTACCTGGCTATGGACGATTCTGTTGAATCAATGCCGCGCCCACTGGAAGACGCGTGCCCGCGCGGCGCGCGTCTCGACGTGGACCGACGCGGAGCGCGAGACGACGACCGGGCGATCGATCCTCGCCGCGGGGGGTACGGACGACGCGGCTCCTTTCGCGCGGTTGCTCGAAGTAGAACGCCGCGAGCATCTCGAGCGCTTGCTGGCGAGCCTGCCGGACGTGCAGGCCGACGCCTTGCGGCTGCGTTTCTTCGGCGGACTGAAGTTCCAGGAAATTGCCGACGCGATGCAGTGCAGCCTGGGCACGGCCAAGAATCGCGTTCGTTGGGGCCTGTTGCGGCTGGCACACCTGACCAGCTCAGAAGAGCAGGATGTGAGCGAACCAGACCGAACGACGTACCTGCGATCGTCCGAGGCTGCGGAGGAACAGCAATGAACTGCGACCGCGTGTTCGACATCCTGACGCGGGGACCCTTTCCCAGCGGCGCACCTTCGGACGAGCGCGTCGAGCGCCACTTGTCGAATTGCCCCGCCTGCCGGCGGCTCGCTGCGGCGCTGCAGCCGGCGATCGAGCTCTTCGAAGAAGCCATCACGCCGGACGAAGGCCGCGACCTGCCCGCCTACTGGGGCGACTTGTTCGTAGCCGACCAGGACGACCACGGCGGCCGCTATGGCTCGTCGTCGTGGCGCGGCGGAACCAGCACACGCCTGGCCACCAAGCTGCGCCACGCCACGGGACTCGATCTCGAAACCGTGCGCCGCACGTTGCCCACCGCCTGGCGGTTGTCGGCGGCCGTGCTGTTGGGGATTTGCATCGGCGGGCTGTTGCGCAGCGCCGACCTGGGAAGCACCGCGGCGGTGCCCCCCGTCACGCCGACGCATTCCGAGGCCTTTGCCGCCGATACGGACGACGATAAGCCACTCCGCCCGGTCGCGGCAGCGGTGATTCCCTCGCAGGTCTCGCTCGCCGAATTACGGCTCGTCGCCTGCACGTTCGCCACGACGGCCCCCTCGCCCCCCAAGGGTCGCAAGCACTTGAAGCTTCCCCCGCACGACGTGGCTCCGATTCCGCTCCAGGCACGCGACGTGGCTTGTTGCACCGACTGTCACAACGCCCACAACGAGCAGATACAGATCACGCGAGAAACGACCGTACAAATCGTGCATACGTGCAAGCACTGTCACACCGATTAGCGCCAGGCCCGAGAATCACGAGCCTGTCACGCTCGGCCATTGGCGGCGAATGGCGAGGCCAACTTCAGGGTCGACCATGGCCGCGGTTGCCAAATGAACCGCGTTGGCCCCCGCGGCGAGATACTGCTGCACGTGCTCGGCCCTGCTTGCGCCGCCGACCCCGACCAGCGTCCACGACAGTCCACGCTGTTGCAAAATCTGGGCGAACATGGCTGTCTGGGCAACGGATGCTTCGCGCGTCGCCTCGCCGCAGATGCCGCGCCGCTCCTGGGCGAACAGGAACTGTCCCGCGTCGTCCACCACTTGCGTGGCGATGCTGTTGGTCATCGAGAGACCATTGATATACGGTGCCAAGGCGTCGACGAGCGTGCCGGCCGCATTGGGTCGCTCGACGTGGCCGATCTTCACCAGGTAGGGGATGCGGCCGATCGCCTCGCGCACGCGGGCTGCCACGAGCGCCGCCGAGTCGGGCTCCTGGTAAAGCTGGCCATCGCAAGTGGCCACATTCGGGCAAGAAAAGTTCGTCTCGATGCAATCCGCGCCACTTTCGACCGCCCAGCGCGCACAACGGGCATAGTCGGCGGCCAGGTCGTCGATCGACCACCCTTCTTCGATGGTCCCCACGACCGACACGGAGAGCAGCTTCTCGCGGGGCAGTTCGCGTCGGGCGCGTTCGACGTCGGCCCGCCAGGCGTCTGGCTCCGCCGAGGGCATGCCAAACGACACGGCCCAACTCCCCGCCATGGCCGCGCGCGTCGGCAAGGGGCCTTCACCTCCATGCAGTGGTCCGCACTCGACCGGCTGCAGGTTCGGCAGGGGGTAGCAGGCGCGGGCCTTGCTGCGCACCGTCTTATAGGTCAGCACGTCGAAGCCGAGCCCCGCGTAGTACAGCAGCCACCGGCTATTCAACAACGGTCCCGCCGCGATTCCCAACGGCGAGGGGACCGGCCGTCCACAGAAATGCCACTCACCTGGAAAAGAGGGGACGCGCAGGCACGACCGACCCTGGGGCGCATGCTCGTAGTTCCAGGCGTACGTCTGACTGCGATCGTAGCGGGAAAGCGGATTCGCCATGGTCAAGTTCCTACGCGCGGGCCCACTCGGTTGTGTCATTAGAACGCATTTCGTGGTGCTCGTCTGCCGGACACGATTCGCGAACCGTTTGCCCGCTGCGCTATAATCACCCCAGTGGACGAAAGAGCGCCGGCCGCGTGAATCGATCGTGTGGCCGGCCCCGGATCGATTGAGCACCCACGAGGCACCCCGCCCGATGTCCCAAGTCGCCCAGCGCCCCACCAATCTGCGCGAGCTGCGCGAGAGTGGCTGGAGGTCGAAGTCAGTCAAGCAAGAGATTTACGACAACTTTCTGCGGATGCTGAGCGAAGGCGAAGAGCTCTTCCCCGGCATCATCGGTTACGACGATACCGTCATTCCCGAGATCAACATCGCGTTGCTCGCGCAGCACGACATGCTCTTCCTGGGAGAGAAGGGGCAGGCCAAGAGCCGCCTGATGCGGTTGCTGGTCCGCTTTCTGGACGAAGCGATCCCCTATCTCGACGTGCCCGAGGCCCCGCTGCACGACGACCCCTTTCGCCCGATCACGAGCGTCGGCCGCCGGGTGCTGGCTGAAGCGTCCGAGGACGAGGTCCCCATTGGCTGGTGGCCGCGCGACGCGCGCTACGCCGAACGGCTCGCCCCCGGCACCAAGTTCGCCGACATCATCGGCGAGATCGATCCCTCGCGCCTGGCCGGCGGCACCAGCATGTCGGCTGAAGAGGCGCTCCACTTCGGGCTCATTCCGCGCATGCACCGCGGCATCTTCGCCATGAACGAGCTGCCCGAGCTGGACGAGCTGGTGCAGGTCGGACTGTTCAACATCCTCGAAGAACGCGACGTGCAGATTCGCGGCTACCCCATCCGCTTCGACATCGATGTGCTGATCCTGTTCTCGGCGAATCCCTCGACGTTCAATCGCTCGGGCAAGGTGATTCCGCAGCTCAAGGATCGCATTGGCTCGGCGATTCATACGCACTACCCGCGCGAGCGCGAATTGGGCATCCAGATCATGGAGCAGGAGGCCAGGCTCGATCTGGATGGCGATTTCCCCGTCGTTGTCCCCTACTTCATGCGCGAGATCGTTGAGGAGATGAGTCGCGTCGCGCGCCGCTCGAAGTACATCGATCACCAGTCGGGCGTGAGCGCGCGTTTCAGCATCGCTAACTATCGCACCATGGTGGCCAGTGCGCGGCAGCGCGGCGCGCGCCTGGGAGAACGTCCGGCGGTGCCACGGATCAGCGACCTGGGGCATCTCTACAGCTCGTCGCTCGGCAAGCTCGAGCTCGATCTGATGAGCAGTCACCAACTGACCGAGCGGCAGGTGGTCGACTCGATTCTTGCCGAGGCGATTAAGCAGGTGTTCGAAGAATACGTCGAACGGCACGGCCTGGAAGAGATTGCCCAGATCTTTGCCGAGGGGGTGAAGATCGAAGTCGGTGATGCGCTTCCTTCGTCGGTCTACGTCGAGCGCTTGAAGCGAGTCCCCCCCGCCTGGGATAAGGCGTTCGAGGTCAATGCCTCGACCGACGCCGCCGTACGCGCCTCGTGTGTCGAGTTCGTCTTGGCCGGACTGCACGCTACGGATCGCATCTCCCGCGCGCAGCATCATGGAAGGATTGTCTATGACCTCTCGTAAGACGCTCGGCGGTGTGATCCACACCTATCAGCGCTACGATCCCAAGAACTTTCCCAGCCCGACGCAACCGCCGCCGGATCTCGTCTCGCCGGCGTTCGAGCACCTGCTGGCGTACGGCTCGATGCGGCATCTGACGGAAGAGGAACTCGCGAACGCGATTCGTCTCGATCCCAGTCAGATCGCGGGCCTGGGTCCCAGCATCGACTATCTGCTGCAACTGCTACGCGAGCGGAAGGAAAAAATCCTCGCCACCTACGAGACCGATCGCGTCCGCGAACGTGCCGGCTCACGCTATCGCGAGATGGGGAATCGCATGAAGGCTCCCGCCGGGCTGCGGCCTGCCTTCCAACAAGCCTTCAAAGACGAGCAGCTCCGCGAGCTCGAACGCCTCTGGTACCGGGCCGGGGACGAGCGTTCGCAATTCTCGCGGCAATTGGTGCAACTGGTCGACGCCCTGGGCGACAAGTACCAGGTCGATGAGTTGGCGGCGAAGTACGCCTTCACCGGCCGCGAGAGGATGACCATTCCCCAGGCCTTGGCCATCAAGGAAGAGCTCGAAACGATCGACCGTCTGCTCGAGCAACTCGAAGAAGCGGCCAAGACGGCGCAGATCGGCCTCATCGACATGGAGGAGCTTTCCCGCTTCGCGCAGCCGGGGGATCTCAACCAGCTCGAAGAGCTACGCCAACAGATCGAAGACTACATGCGCGAGGCCGCCCAGCGGCAGGGGCTCAAACGCGGTCCCGACGGCATGTACCAGCTCACCCCACAGGCCTACAAGATCTTCCAGGGCAAATTGCTGCAAGAGATCTTCAGCGAGCTCGAGGCCTCGCGCACCGGACGTCACACGGGACCGATCGTGGGCGAAGGGGCCGTCGAACTACAGCGTACCAAGCCCTATGAGTTCGGCGATCCCGTGGCGAGCATGGATATTCCCACCTCGCTCGTAAACGCCCTGCTGCGCAGCGGGCCGGGCCTGCCCGTGCGGATGAAGTCGGACGATATCGAAGTCCATCGCACGCGCAACACCCCCAAGTGCGCCACGGCCGTGCTGATGGACATGAGCGGCTCGATGCGCTATGACGGGCAATACATCAATGTGAAACGGATGGCACTCGCGCTCGATGGGCTCATCCGCCGCGAATATCCCGGCGACTTTTTGCAATTCATCGAGATCTTCACCTTCGCCAAGCCGCGGCAGCGGAGCGAGATCGCCGAGCTGATGCCCAAGCCGGTCACCATGTTCGACCCGGTCATCCGGCTCAAGGCCGACATGAGCGATCCCGACATCAGCGAAGTTCAGATCCCGCCCCACTTCACCAACTTGCAGCACGGGCTGCAACTGGCGCGGCGCTATCTCTCGACGCAAGACACGCCGAACCGCCAGATCATCCTCATCACCGACGGGCTGCCCACCGCGCATTTCGAAGGCGAAATGCTTTACCTGCTCTACCCACCCCATCCGGCGACGGAGAAAGCAACGCTGCGCGAGGGGCTGCTGTGCCAGCGCGAGCACATCACGATCAACGTCTTCCTGCTGCCGAGCTGGTCGCAATCGAGCGAGGACGTGCAATTCGCCTATCGACTGGCCGAGTCGACCAGCGGAAGAGTCTTCTTCACCGGCGGCAAGGATCTCGACCGCTACGTCGTGTGGGACTACGTCTCCCACCGGCGGAAGGTGATTGGGTAAGTCACGCACAGGCAGCGTGACCTACATTTGTCTGCGGCTCCGCGGCTTCGCGTGAGCCTGAAACTCTTCGCCGAAACGCCGGATCGCCTCGTCGTCCACTTTCGACAACGGCGAATAGCGGGGATGTCGCGATTCCTTATAAGGATCGTTCCGCGCTGCGTTGTAGCAGCAGATCAGCGACCAACGGGGATTCTCCGAGCGATTCTGGTCCGAACGGTGCAGCAGGTTCGAGTGAAAGAAGATGGCGTCCCCCGGCTCCGCTTCGAGATAGCGCCGCTCGAGCCGCTTTTCGGCCTCGGCGACGCGTTCCATGTCGGCGCCGGTCTGTTCCCCCTTTTTGCCGTGGTCGATGCGCCCCAGGAGGTGCGAGCCGACGAGCACTTGCAGGCAACCGTTCGCTTTCGTCGCGCGATCGACCGCGATCAGGCAACTCGCCAAGAGCGGAAAAAGGCAGCCGTTGTCGTACCAGTAGCCGTAGTCCTGATGCCATTCCCAGGCGCCCCCGACGCGCGGCTCCTTGAGCATCATCTTCGTGTGCCAGTGGTAGACCTCGCCCTCGAGCAGTTGCTCCATGCGATCGACGATCCGCGGCGAGCGGCCGAACAGGCCGTAGAGATCGTCTCCCGCGGTGTTCCACAGCGCAAGCTTGCTCTCGCCCCCGGCGGCATCGCGCCGCGCGTAGCTGCCGGCCGCCAGCGCCGGGTCGTTCTTCGCGTAGTCCAACAGCGTTGCCATCTCGTCAGCGGCGAAGAGATGCGGCACGAGGAGATACCCCTCGCGCTCGTACAGGTCCAACTCGGCGGCGGTGAAGTGATGCTTGCTCATGAAATCAACGACTATTTGTCCTCGCGGGGCGCCTGTTGGGCAGATGCGGGTGGTCGTGCCTGATAACGCATTATGATTTCCACGAACCACCGTCGCAGCGAGCGGCCCGTACATGCCACGCTGGCAATTCCAAACAGCATCGGCACCAAAAGCACGGCCAGCATCAGCCTCGTGACCGCTTCGCTCCACCGACCTTCGTAGATGATACTCACCGAGGAAGAGCACAGGCCCATCACAAGCAGCACCATCACTGCCAGGTAGGTGCCAAAGGCCAGCCGGGTTAGGGGCATCGCCAAAGCGCGATCCATCGCCGCTTGTCCCTGCTCGAGCATCTGCGCTTGATACGCGGCCGAGCCGGGCGGCGCTGTAATGCGATGCGGCGAGTGCGATGCGGAATTCGCGGAAGTGGATTGTTTGGACATGAAAGCATTCTCCACGCGTCGCCTAGCGTGCCGCGATCCATATTTTAGAGCCGCACGATCTTGCGAACCAGCCAGGAATTCTTTGCCGCCTGCGAAGGAGGTCCAACGTGCCCAGCGACAAGAGGATGAGGGGCTATCCAACCATCTTCGATGTTGCCAGGTGGCCACAGGCGTTTCCCCGACAGGTTGCCAGAAGGCAACATGGGGTCATCCCGCTGCGCGTGCATGACCCCTTTATCTTGCTCAGGCGGGGACGATTGCGAGCTAGGCTTTCTCACAACGGGCAGAGCGTCCGTCGTTGCGGACGCTCACACAGCGAAACACACGACCAACGAGGTTCTACCGTGAAGAAGCTTGGCACGACCGCACTGCTGTGCGGACTGATGGCGTTCTTGGCAACAGGCGTGGCACTCGGCCGCGGCGGTCACGGTGGTGGCGGCCACCATGGCGGTGGACATCACGGCGGCGGCCACCATGGTGGCGCGCACCATCACTCGCACACCCATTCGCACCACGGCGTGCATCACCACGGCCACACGCATCACGGATATCACCATCACGCTCACCACGGTTACCATCACGACTGGCACCACTACTATCACCACGACGGCGGCTACGCTCCCTTCACCGGCGGCTGGTACGGCGCTCATCCGGGCTGGGGTTGGGGCCGGGTGGGCAATCCCTGGGTGGCCGCCAGTTGGGCGGGCCTCGGCGGTTGGCTCGGCTACGAAGCCGGCACCGCGCCCCTCTATGACGTGAACGGCCCGACCTACGGCTACGCCGACAACCAGTCGGACGACGACGGCGATGATTCGGACGACAACTCGACGGATGCAGGCGAAACGCAGACCGCCTCGAACGGCAGCGAAGACAACGCCGACAGCAAGTCGGACGACGAAGGCAAAGACAACGTCGACTACGCCAAGGCCGCCGGCGAGGCGAGCACGCTGGCCGACCAGGGAGCACAGGCTTCGGTCGCCTCGAGCGACTTCCTGCCGCTTGGCGTGTTCCAGATCTCGACGAGCGAGGATGGCACGCCCGACGCGCTCGTTCAGTTGCAGGTGAGCCACGAGGGGGTGATCCGCGGCGAGTACGTCGATCTCGTCTCGCATCAGACGCAACCGGTCACGGGTGCGGTGAACCGCGAGACGCAGCGCGTGGCATTCCGCGTCGGTCCGACTTCGAAGGCCACGTTCGACGTGCAATTGGCGGGTCTGACGGAAGAGGAAACCCCGGCTTGGGTCCACTTCCCCGGCGGCGTGACGCGCGAGTTCTACTTGTGCCGCGCGTCGGAGAAGGAAGAACAGCAGGCGGAGGAGCCGACCACGACGACCCCCGCGACCGAAGGGGCGCAGAACAAGTAGTCGCTGCGGACTTTGGTACGACGAAGTTCAAACGGTAAACAAAAACGTCCCGGCCAGTGGCAACGCTGGCCGGGACGTTTTGTTTTGTTGTCTCAATCGCCCTGGCTACGACATCGCAGGGACAAGGATGAAATATGCTTGCAACAGGGTTACGGCGAGATCCACTAGCCACAGGCACCGCACTGTTACGGTCGTCCTT
>JAHBXR010000031.1 GCA_019636335.1 Pirellulales bacterium | reverse complement strand
AAACTCACCCGACTGGTCAATAATCTGAAACGGACCCTGCACCCGAGCCCCAGGAACCCGATCAGCGGCGGAGCGTGAAACGTTTGAATCCTGGGTGGCCTGACGCACGAAGCTCGGATAGGCCGTCCGTTGTGGAGAGATTGCCGGGGTAACGCCTGGGGTAGATTCTTCCGCCAGGCCAAAATTGCCGCCTGGCACGGTCAGCGAGACTGGCGCGACCGCTTGGTTTTGTTTATCGCTTATGGTGACGGGAATCGCCTGGGCTCGGTATTGTCCGTCCGAAGCGGTACCGTCCGATACCTGCGACTTCGACGCGGCCGGATTCAGGCGAGATGCGCGAGGAAGCGGCAAGCCACCGGCAACGGCGTGGCTGGAGAAGAGAGGCACGCACGCCAGCAATAGCAGGGGGGTGATACACCGGTGGCACGAGTGCCGCCCACGACGACTTTCGCCGGTCGTGCCTGCGGCCTTCGTGCGCGCGAGTGCCGTCTTCATCACCGATTCCCCCTGAACCATGTATTGGATGGATTGCCGCGGCATCTTTCCGTGGCGAGACCAGCCCGCGTGGCAGAACGGCTTTGTCCGCGGAGGATCTCCGCTCCCGACCGTCGCGCGATCCTGCGACTCCTTTTCTCCTATCGTGTCGTCTACAGGTTCCGATTGAGCAAAATGTAGGGATCGGACCGATCGAACCGATGGTAGGGTATGTAAGGGGGCTTCGACGGGCACGCTCTAGGTGTCCGAAACTTTGCTAGCAAGTGCCTGCTGTCAGACAGGTGTCATGTTCGCCGATCGCATTCCACGTTTGATACGCGTCGTGCCGGCCCTGTTGCTCGTGGCCGCGTTCGTCCCTGCGCGCGTGGAACTTTTCGCCGAGGTGATCCCTCACCGCAGCATTCGCCAGCCGCAGCCCCATCCGAAGGACGATCGCGACTGGCCGCGCTACACCCGCCGCAAGAGCCAACTCGGCTGGGAATACTGGAGCCGCCACTTCTGCGTCACCAGCACGACGAGCGCCGAGGAGGCCGAGTGGGTCGCCAAGGATCTGGAAGAGACTTGGACCCACATCGGGCGACTGGCCGACTTCTGGACCGATGCGCATCACCAGCCCACCTTCTGCATCTCGGCCGTCGGAGTGATGGTGACTCGCCGCTGGCAGAATGCGAACGGTCCCCAGCCGGGTGGACCGCGCACGCTGAATGACGACGTCGCCCTCTTCGTCGACATTGCGCCCGGGCAACCCGATCTTGCCACGCAGATGCCGCAGGTGCGTCGCGAAGCGGTCCACTCCTTCATCCGCGTGACGCAACTCGATCAGATCCTGCCCGACTGGGTGCAAACGGGCCTGGCGGAATTCGTGGCGGAACAACAAGCGGGGGAACGACCGGGACGATCGCTCGCCGTTCCGACCGTCGAGCAGGCGCGCATGAAGGTGCAGGAGTTTCGTCGCGATGCGGGGGATGGTGAGGCGGAACAAGCGGAACCAACCTCCAAGCAACCGGGCAGTGGGTCTGAAACGTTGAAAGCAGTAACGGGACAAGCGACTCTTGCAGCTACTTCTGCCGTGCGCGACACGGGCCGAGGCCTGCCGAACTTGGATACAACATTGCCGGTGTTTCTGGCCAGGCCTCCGCAGCGAACCACGCCCGACACCGTGCCACCGGTGCCGACCGACCCCGTCGCGTCGAGCGCTTGGGTGAGATTCCTGCTGACGGGCTACGACGCGAGCTACAGTCCGCTGCTGCTGCGAGCCTTGGGTGAGACGGTGGCCGCGCGCGGCGAGGATCGCCTGCGCTGGGCAGCCGTTTCTCAGGGAGTGTGGCGGCCGCCGATCGATCCACGGCTTTTTCGCGAATCGTGGCAGCCCGCCGACCTGCTCGTCTCGCGCCGTGCGGCGACGGTCGGTGAACTTGGCGAGCAATGGAACCAGTGGCGCCGCGATCCGCTCGTCGGACAGCCGATCCTCGAAGCGGGCGGAGTCACCGATCCGGCCGTGCTGACAACGGCTGGCGAGATGATCGTCTTGCTGAAGCTTGCCGCGCGGTTTCCCTCGGCGCCGGCGGCAGCAAGACCCAAGGTGTTCACGTTCGATCCGCAAGCGGAAAACGATTCCTCGAAGCAGGGGGCCAAGCCCGACATCGCGCCGATCGATCTGGCCGGTCTGCATGCGCGACTCACCTCCGATACGACGCCCCCCTGGGCCACCCTCGAGGCAGACGGCCAACTCCTCTTTTGGACCGACCGCGAGCGCGTGGCGGCGCTGTTCGACGGCGCCGAGTGGCACGATCGCTCGTTCGTGCGCGACGGTCACCAAGTGCTCGAACGGACTGTCAGCGGCGGTCGACGTCTCGCCGTATGGCTCGAGGAGAACCCCGACCAGCCGCAACGTCCGCTGGCACGCCTGACCGTAACGCCTTAAAAATAGGCAATATCTTGCCCTTCTCGGGGCCGCGGCAACCGATCTTGCGTCTCCTTCTCGAACCGCCTAATCTTCCGGCCGATAATTCAGCCGCGGTAGGCGCAGTCGGGACGCGAATGAGCAGGATGCTCCGATCCATGGGCAGGCGAGGGGGGGCGGACTTTTGCGCGCTCGCCAGCACCATCGGCCCACCTCGCGCCGATCATTCCGATCGGCCCTCGGGCGTACCTGCCAAGTCCCCTCCAGCGCCACGTTTCGACGCCGCGAGCCAGCCAACGTCGAGCGATGTTCGCTGGACCAAGGTCATCGTCGGCTTCTGTCTGCTGCACTTGCTGGTGTGGACCCTCATTCCCACGCTGACGCAACCCAACCTGCCGGTCGATGCGATCGAGATGTCTTTCTGGGGCCGCGAATGGGAGTTGGGATATCACAAGCATCCGCCCCTTCCCGCGTGGGAGGCCCAGTTCATGCTCACGGCGACGAACTACTCGCCTTGGAGCTTGTATCTGATGGCACAGATCTCGATCGTGGCGTGCTTCTTCGCCGTGTGGCGGCTGGCTCGCGAGGTCGCCGTGCCGGGCGTCGCCGCGGCCTCGGTCGTGCTGCTCGAATCGGTTTATTACTATACGTTCACCAGCACCGAGCTGAACCACAACGTCGTCTTGATGCCGGCCTGGGCCTGGTCGGTGACGTTGTTCTACCTGGCACTGACGCAGCAGCGGTGGCACTACTGGCTGCTGACCGGGTTCGCCGTCGGCTTGGGGCTGCTCACCAAGTACAGCGTCGGCTTTCTGCTGATCCCGATGACGCTGTTCTTCTTCCTGCGGCGCGAAGGTCGGCAGACGCTGGCCACGCCGGGGCCCTGGCTCGCTCTGGCCGTGGCCTTGGCGATCTTTGCTCCGCATGGCTGGTGGATGTGGGATCGGGACTTCATGAGCATTCGCTACGCCTTGGGGCGTGCCGACGACGGCTCGGAACTCTCGGACCATCTGCTCAATCCGTTGCGATTTCTGCTAGGTCAGGCTGGCGCGGCGGTTCCACTGTTGATCGGCTGCTGCGGCCTGCTCGGCTGGCCCTGGCGCAAGCGAAGCCCGCTCGCGCCGTCGCAGCGATTCGCGCGCGACTATCTCGCCGCCATGGTCCTAGGTCCGCTTGTCATGCATGTGGCTATCGCGTGCCTGTTCGGCATGCAAATGCGCAGCATGTGGGGTGCCCCGCTCTGGTCGTTCGCGGCCTTGGCGCTCTTCGTCTCATACGAAGTCCAGCCGACCCGCAAGGCCTTGCGCGACGTCTTCGCCTGGAGCGTTTTGGCTGGCGGAGTCTTCGTCGCAGGCACCCTGGTGAGAAACGGGCTCGGTCCCTACGCCACCGACAAGGCCAGCCGCGTCCATTTCGCTGGCGATGAGCTTGCCGAGCAGATCGAACGGGAGTGGCACGAGCGCTACGCTCGCCCGCTCGAACTGGTCGCGGGAGACTGGTGGCTGGCCGGCAACGTGAGCTTCTACGGCAACGAGCACGCGCGCGTGTATGGCAGCTTCGCGCCGGGGAGCTTCGATTTGCCTGCCGAGTTCAATCCCTGGACTGACGATTCTGAGTTGGCTCGCACCGGCGGAGTGATCCTGTGGGACGCCCGCTCCTGGGGAGACGAGCTGCGCGATGCGCTGCGCAAGAGGTTCCCCCAGGCAAGGGTGGCAGCGCCCCTCGTGCTCGACCCCGCGACGTGCGCTGATGTGGCGCCGGCGCGTGTGGGAGTGGCCTTTATTCCACCGGCCGACGCGCGCGAATGACGCCTTGCAACGCCAAGTCATGACGCTGCGCGTCATGACTGACGCGCGCAACAAAAAGGGAACCCTTCTGCAGCAAGGGTTCCCCTCACGTAAATTTGCCCCGTCCCTCCCATACTGGAGGTGATTGTTACCTTAAGAATATCGCTTTGCGCGCAGGTGTCCAGAAAAAAATCGGACATGGCGGAAAACCGGAAAACCTCAGGCCGTCTCCTGCTCGCTGAGTCCCAGCTCGTCCATCATCACTTCGCGGATCTTGAACTTCTGGATCTTGCCCGTCACGGTCTGCGGAAACTCTTCGACGAATTTCACATACCGCGGCACCTTGTAGTG
This sequence comes from Pirellulales bacterium, assembly GCA_019636335.1. Taxonomy (NCBI): domain Bacteria; kingdom Pseudomonadati; phylum Planctomycetota; class Planctomycetia; order Pirellulales; species Pirellulales bacterium. The sequence goes on along the minus strand of JAHBXR010000031.1, from coordinate 55,843 downwards.
CGCGAGCTCCGCACGACAGTAGGCTCGTACCGCGTCGGCATCGAGCGTGGCGCCCGGCTTGAGCTTGATCCACGCGCAGAGTTCCTCGACGTATTTTGGATCGGGCACGCCCAGCACGCTGGCCTGTTCGATCGCGGGATGCCGAAAAAGGAACTCCTCGATCTCGCGGGGATAAATGTTCTCGCCCCCGCGAATCACCATATCCTTGATGCGACCGGTGATGCGGAAGTTTCCTTCGACGGTGCGCAGCGCGAGATCGCCCGTGTGTAGCCACCCCGCGGGATCGATAGCGCGGGCCGTGGCCTCGGGATTCTTGTAATAGCCCAGCATCACGACGTGCCCCCGCGTGCAAAGTTCTCCCTGCGTGCCGTCGGGCAGGGGTTGGCCCGATTCGGGATCGACGACCTTCACCTCGACACCGGGCAGTTCGCGCCCCACGGTTTCCACGCGCCATGCCAGGGGATCGTCGGTACGCGTCTGCGTGATGACGGGTGAGGCCTCGGTTTGCCCGTAGGCAATGGTCATCTCGCGGGCACCCATCTGGTCGATCACCTGTCGCATGATCTCGATCGGACAGGGACTGCCGGCCATGATCCCCGTGCGCAGGCTCGACAGATCGCGGCCGGCGAAGCTGGCATCCTGCAACTGGGCGATGAACATGGTCGGCACGCCGTAGATCGCCGTGGCGCGGGCCTGCTCGATGGCGTCGAGCGTGGCGGTGGGGTGAAACGACTCGGCGGGCACGACCATCGCCGCGCCATGCACGGCGGCGCAAATCGTGCCCATGACGCAGCCAAAGCAGTGATAAAACGGCACCGGAATGCAGATGCGGTCCACCTGGGTGATGTTCTGACAGGCGCCGACATAGAATCCGTTCATCAACAGGTTGCGATGCGTGAGCATGGCCGCCTTGGGGAATCCCGTCGTGCCCGAGGTGTATTGAATGTTGATCGGATCGGACGCTTTCAATTCGCGTTCGCGTCCGACCAATTCGCTGGCGTCGACGTTTCTTCCCTGATCGAGCATTTCGCTCCACGACAGGGCGCCGCGCGGAGTCGCTCCCTGGATCGCCACCACGGCGCGTAGCTTGGGAAAGGCCTTCGAGTTGAGCATTCCCGGCGTCGAGTTGGTCAGCTCGGGGCAGGCCTCGTTGAGCAGGGCGAAATAGTCGGACGTCTTGAAACGATCGACGAGAAACAGTGCCACCGCGTCGCTTTGCTCGAGCACGTACTTCAACTCGAACGCGCGGTAAGCCGGATTGATCGTCACGAGCACCGCGCCGATGCGGGCCGTGGCGAATTGCAAGACGACCCACTCCGGAACATTGGTCGCCCAGATGGCGACGTGCTCGCCTCGCTGCACGCCCAAGGCGAGCAGGCCCTTGGCGGCCTCGTAGACGGCGCGGTCGAACGCAAAATAATTGAGTTGCAGCCCCAGCACGGGAAAAACCAGCGCATCGCGCTCGCCATGCCGCCGCACGGTGGCGGCGAGCACCTGGCCGATCGTCTTGCCGTCAACCCACGGCTGCTCGGACATGTCCGTCATAGTCGTCCCCCCTCGCTGCGCGCGCTGTTCGACACCCTACCTGCTCGACCGCATCTTAACCCGAAGCGTGAGCGAGGCGGAGTGTCGGGAACGCATCGCGCCAGGCAGTGCCCCGCAGGGGCAAACCAAGTTAGCCCAGGGCAACGCCCTGGGGCCTTGGATACGCGACGCCAAACATTTGAGCCCTGAAAGGGCGATCCAAACATCGAGGGACCATCGTGGTTGTGCCGTGCGTGGTTGGCGCGCCCTTTCAGGGCTTGTTTGTTTGGTTCCGCACTTTCACCCCCAGGGCGTTGCCCTGGGCTAGCTTGGGTTGCCCCTGCGGGGCGTTTTCCACGTTCACCGCGATCGAGGTGTTTTCCACGTTGACCCGATCGGCCGTTCGGCCAGAGAAACTGGCTTGCTAAGTGCGAAGCGTGCGTTTTGAAATTGTGTTGGTTCGCGCACCATGCGCACCATCGCGGACCACTCGGTCGCCGCAGGAGCAGCGGATTCTTTGCAAGCGGTGCGGTGGTGGGCACTTGCGTATCGAGGACCAGGCTGGGCGCTCGTGCTTCTCAACCGGGTATTGGTGGCCTGGTAGGAGGCGCTGGTACGCGCACCATCGCGCGAGGGCGAAGACGTTCGATGTGGCCGAGTCGAACAAGTGTCAGGTACAGGGTACCTGACTTACCACTGTACGCGAGTGCGCGGCTTGTTGCGCCGTCGATTTTCGGCCACCGCGCTGGTTGTGGGTTTTTGCGCGTCGCCACGCCTGGATCGAATCGGGCTAATTCGAGAAGCGTGAGCGAGGAAAAATACAAGGGCGATGCAACAACAATTTTGTAGGTCAGGTACGTGCGTACCTGACCTTACACACTTTCCTCGCTTACGCTTCGCGCTTGGGATATGCGTCGCCGGGGAGTCTACTGGCGCAGCGGATCGGACATGGCCACGGCCACTGGCACGAAGATCATCAGTGGCATCCAGGCGGCCAGCGCCGGATCGACCAGATAAACGGCGCCGAGGTGCTGCAGGCCGAACACGACCAGCATGAAGACGCTGGTCACGGCCACGCACATGCCCACGGCCAGGAAGACGTTGCGGTTGTCGCGCCGCATGATGAGGGGCAGCCCCAGAAAGAGCAGCGTGCCGTCGAGCAACGGCTGCACGAAGCGCGAGTGGATCGCCACGCGGACATCCGCGCCGTAATCGAGGCTCGGATTGCTCAGCCCGGCGATCAATTGCCGCGTCGAGGCGAACTGTCGCCAATTTCGGCCCCCGGCAAGCTGATCGAAATCGACCTCGCTCACGACGAAGCATTGATCGGGCTTGAGCCAGTCGGGGGCGTCCTGCGGGGTGATGACCACGCGAAGATCGGCCAGGCTGATCGACGGCAGGTTCGCGATGCCGGCGGGCAGCGTCACCTTGTCGAACAGGTAGCCCCCCGGGCGGCCCTCTTGCGGCGGCTGATAGTAGGCGTTCTCGGCCGCAAGATTCTTACCCCAGTAGTTGAGCGACGGGGGGAAGAGGAAGCTGGGGGCGACGATCCGCTTTTCGGCAGCGATGGTGGCCTGGCCCCGGATCAGGATATCGGTGTTGTTGTCGTAGCGAGGCTCGAGATCCTGCCCGGCCGTGCCGACGAGGTCGGAGGGTGTACGGCTCAACTGTTCGCTCAATCCCGGGATGACCAACTCGCGCACGCACGCGGCGCTGAGGCTGATGAGGATGGCCGCCACGATGACCGGCATGACGACGCGGCGGTTGGCGATACCCGCCGCCGCCAGGGCGGTGAGTTCGTTGTGGCGTTGGATCCAGGTCACCGTGAACATGGCCGCGGTGAGCCCGAGGACGCCGCTAGTGCGATCGAAGAAAAAGATCGAACGGTAGGCGTAGAACTGGCCCATCAAGCCCAGCAGGCTGCCGTTGCCCTCGGCATAGTGCATGAACTCGTCGAGATTGCTGAAGGCGTCGAAGACGATGTACAGACCCGTGAGGCTGCAGAAGCAGATCAGAAAGACCTGCAAAAACTGCCGCAACAGGTAGCGATCGATGATCTTCATGAGGGACGATCTTCCATGATCTGCCGAACGGTCAGGTCGCGTCTTGCAAGACTCGCTGCACGGCGCGGGCCAGGGCCTCGATGCCCAGGCCGATCCGCAACGTCGACTGGACGCCGAAGCTCAACCGAATCTGGTTGCGCGGTGGGTCGCGCGGCTCGGCCGGATGACAGTACTCCCCGGGCACATAAAGTGCCCCTTCTTCCAAGGTGCGATCGAACAACGTGCCGTGGGGTCCGGTATCGACCGACGGGGGGAGACTGAGCCAGACATAGAGCCCCCCCAAGGGGCGCAGCCAGCTCGCCCCTTCGATCGGCCGCAGAAACTTCTCGGCCGCGTCGAGCATGGCGTCGCGTTTTTCGCGATAGCGCTCGCGGAGCTGCGCCACATGCGGCTCGTAGAGTCCGCGTTCGAGCACGGCATGCACGATCTGCTGGCTGAAGTTCGGCGCGCCGAAGTCGATGTTCCCCTTCTGATTGAGCACCGCCTCGATCAGCGCGGGGGGCAAGACGCCGAAACCGACGCGGAGGCCGGGGGACAGCGATTTGGAAAACGATCCGGTCACGATGACCGTTTCGCCCGACTCGTCGAACGCGCGCAGCGAAGGGACATCGTCTCCCTCGTAGCGCAGCTCGCGATAGGCGGCATCCTCGAGGATATAGATGGGGGCCGTGCGGCTCTCGTGGCGCGACCAGCGCTGGGCGATCTCGACGAGCTGGGGGCGTCGCTCGCGACTGACCGTCACGCTGCTGGGATTATCGAAATAGCTCGTGACGTAGATCGCCTTGACGCGATTCAGCTCGCCCACCGCGGCCAACCGTGCCAGCTCCGCGTCGACCGACTCGGGCACCATGCCATCTTGATCGACCTCGACCGCAACGGCCCGTCCCCCCTGGTTATGCACGATGCCCAGGAAGACGAAATAACAGGGGGCTCCGCAGAGGACGATATCGCCCGGATCGATCAATGTATCGGCCAGCAGGAATAACAACTCGTTGCTACCCGCCGTGACGAGCACCTGTTCGAGCGCGAGACTCGCTTCGCAAGGGGGATGGCCATCGGCCGCCTTCAATCGGGCGAGCAACTGCTCGCGAAGGGGCTGATAGCCGGGGGTCGTGCCGTACTGCAACGCGGCCCGCGCACGGACGGGGTCGGAGAGCACCATGTCGGCCGCGACGTGTACGGCCTCGACCGGTAGCGATTCTTGGTCGACAAATCCCGCGGCGAGCGAGATCAACTCGGGATGGGCAAGGGCCCGGTGCATCAGATCGCTGATCGGTTGGCCGGCCGCCCACTGCGCACGCTGACTCAGGGATTGCGGCGGATCGGACACGGCGTTGGACGAGCGCTGGCGTTTCAAGGATGGCCGCCTTGCGCACCGCGGCGCGGCTGGGTCGGCGAGGCGCGGCGTGAGCTGGGGAGGTGATAAAGGAGGTTGTCTGTCGAGCCGTGGCAGCATAGGGAAACCTCTTGCGGCGGGTCAAGGTCGGACATACCGTGGCGGTGTCGATTCGCCTGCGGCTTCGGAAAGTTCGCAGGCGAAACAGGCAGGCGGCTGGCGTTGGCGCCAACGACTGCTAGCATGCGTTGACGCGAGGGGGCAGGCATGGGTTCGTCCTGGGCGAACAAAATCGCGGAGCGCGCTCGAGCTGGGGGACCATTCGGGGCCGAATATGCCGCGAAACGTGCCAGGCAAATCGGCAGCAGTGCCTTGAGCCTGCTCTTTCCGGCCCGCTGCACCTTCTGCCGGGCCGATCTCGTGGACCGCTCGGCACAACCGTTCGCCTGCGAGTCATGCGAAGGCGAACTGGTAGAAACAAACGTGCCGCGTTGCGTCCGCTGCGGCGCCAAGGGGGCGGATGCGGATGCCCAGGCGTGTGCCGATTGTCGGCGGACGAAGCTCTGGTTCGATCGGGTTGTGACGCTGGGCACCTATGACGGTCCCCTGCGCTCGGCCATCCTGCAGACGAAAACGGCCCGCGTCGATCTGTTCGCCGTCACGCTCGCTTCGCTGCTGGCGCGGCATCGCCGGGCGCTGTTGGCGGCTGCCGAGGCGGACGCGATCGTGCCGATTCCCATGCACTGGCGGCGATGGCTGCGTCGCGGCACGAACGGCGCGGCGATCATCGCCGCCCGGTTGTCGCACGAGCTAGGTTTGCCTCTGGCTCGCGATGCCCTCTCGCGTCGGCGTTCCACCCGGCTCCAGAGTGGGCTGCTGCGCACGCAGCGCTTCGAAAATGTGCGAGGTGCGTTTCGGTCGACCGGCCGCTATCATTTTCGCGGGGCAAATGTTCTGCTGGTGGATGACATTCTCACGACCGGCGCCACGGCCAGCGAAGCGGCCCGCATCCTCAAGCGTGCTGGCGCGAGCCGTGTCGTGACGGTGGTTCTGGCCCGAACGTCTGGGCTGGATTGAACGCCCTAGAAGCAATCGCGAGTACGCTGTGACGCCCACGGTTCGGATCGGAACGCGCGCCAGTGCCCTGGCACGCTGGCAGGCAGAATGGGTGGCCACCCAATTGGCCGCTGCCGGCGTGAACGTCGAGTTGATTCCCATTTCGACCATCGGCGATCGGGAGCAGACGGGCTCGATCGGCGCGATGGGGACGCAGGGGGTCTTTACCAAGGAGATTCAGCGCGCGTTGCTCGACGGGGTCATCGACTGCGCGGTTCATAGTCTGAAAGATTTGCCGACGGATCCCGTCGCGGGACTGACCTTGGCGGCGGTGCCCGAACGCGAATCGCCGCGCGACGCGCTTCTGGGCGCTCGGGCGAGCTCGCTCGCAGCGATCCCTCCAGGGGCGCGCGTGGCAACGGGGAGCCTGCGCCGCCGCACGCAGCTCTGGCATCATCGGCCCGACCTGGAGATGGTCGACGTGCGGGGCAATGTCGATACGCGTCTGCGCAAGCTCGACGAGGGAGAGTTCGATGTGCTGGTGCTGGCCGAAGCGGGGCTGAAGCGATTGGGGCTGGCCGAGCGTATAGCCTCGCTATTGCCGCTGGACGTGATGCTGCCCGCGATCGGTCAGGGGGCCTTGGGGATCGAGGCCCGCACCGACGACAAGGGGACGCGCTCGATTCTGGCGCAGCTAGACGACCATGCCAGCCACGCCTCGGTGACGGCAGAGCGATCGCTGCTAGCAACGCTGCGCGGCGGTTGCCTGGCGCCGGTCGCCGCGTGGGGCCGATTGCACGAGGGCGTGCTGCAACTCGACGCCGCGGTGCTCAGCGCCGATGGCAAACAGCGTCTGTCTGCCCGGGGAGAAGCTCCCGCCAAGGATGCCACCTCTCTGGGAGAACGCGTGGGGCAAGAGCTGCTCTCGCGGGGGGCGGCCGAATTGATCGCCGCCAGCCGCACGCGTTAAAGACTGCGCTCGGCAATTCGTGCCGAAGCGCTGCCGACACGGCGGATTCTGCGCCTCGATCGGCAAGAGCGGCGCTTCGCGCGATCTTTGCCGATCGGAGACGCGACTCGCGTCGCATGCTGTCACGCGAGGGTTAAATCTTTGTGCAACGCGACTTTTTTCGTGCTAGCACGGGGGCGTGCGAATTTCTTCTCGCGAGTTGGCACGCACCTTGCTTTCGTGCGGCCGTCATTCGTCGTTCACACGTTCCCTCTCAACTTGCTCCCCAGCAGAGCCGACGCCCGATGCCCTACGGTTTTTACATCTCGGCCGAAGGAGCCACGATTCAGAGCAAGCGGCTGGACGTGCTGGCCAACAACATGGCCAACGTCGACACGCCCGGCTTCAAGCGCGATCTGGCCGTTTTCCGTGCCCGCTACGCTGAAGAGATTCAGCAAGGAGGCGCGATCCCCGGCACCGGCACCATCAATGACATTGGCGGCGGCGTGTTGATGCAGGAGACGAAGACCGACTTCTCCGCCGGCCCCTTGCAGCGGACGGGGAACACCACGGACCTGGCGATCAACGGCGACGGGTTCTTCGTCGTTCGCAAAGACAATCAGAATTTTTTGACCCGCGCCGGCAACTTCATGCGAACCAACAACGGCGCGCTGGTCACCCCGGACGGTTACTCGGTGCTCGACGACGGCGGATCGCCGATCGTGATCGACGACGCCTTGGGCCCCTGGCAGATCACGCCGAACGGTTCGATCCAGCAGGCGGGCACGCTGGTCCCCCTGGCCATCGTGCATCCCAAGTCCTACGGCGATCTGGCCAAGGTGGGTTCGAACCTGTTCCAGCCGCTCGCTCCCACGACCGCCGTCGAAGACGAGCAGCGCCAGGTGCTGTCTGGATTTCTCGAACAATCGGGGGTGAAGCCCACGAACGAGATGATGGGGCTCATCGAGGCCTCGCGGGCCTTCGAGGCCAACGTGAACCTGATCCGCAACCAGGACGAGATGCTCGGCACGCTCATCAACCGCGTGCTGTCCGTGAAGTAATCCAATCATCAATCAGACGCCGGGCATCGCCGGCGGTTCCACTACTCCCCTCAAGCGCCACACGTCGGAAAGAGAATCATGAGTGTCCAAGCACTGTATACCGCTGCCACGGGCATGGAAGCCCTCCAGACGAAGCTGGACATCATCTCGCACAACATGGCGAACTTGAACACCACGGCGTTCAAGGAATCGCGTGCCAACTTCGAGGACCTGTTCTACCAGCACGAGATTCTGCCCGGCATTCAAGACTCGATCGGCAACGTTACGCCGACCGGTATCTCGATCGGCCTGGGTACGCGCATCCAAAGCACGCAGTTGAACTTCACGCAGGGTGCGTTCATCGACACCGGTCGCGAGCTGGACATGGCGATCGCGGGGGATGGCTTCTTCCAGATCGTCGATCCGTCGGGGCAGATTCTCTACTCGCGTGCGGGCAACTTCTCGATCAACGCCAACGGCGACGTCGTGCTCGGCTCGGCCAGCGACGGCCGCTTGATCGAGCCGGCCATCAATATTCCGCAAGACACCACCGAGATCAGCATCAGCCCCGAAGGGCTGGTCTTCGTGCGCCAATTCGGCCAGCAGCAGCTTTCGCAGATCGGCCAGATTCAGCTTGCCAAGTTCATCAACAACGAAGGTCTGCTGCCGCTCGGCGAAAACCTCTACCAGCAGACCGATGCCTCGAATCCCCCGACCGTGATCGGCAACCCGGGTCAGAACGGCCTGGGGCTCATCCGGCAGACGTTCCTCGAAGCGTCGAACGTCAACGCGGTCGACGAGCTCATCGACCTGATCACGACGCAACGCTCGTTCGAGCTCAACTCGCAGATGGTGCAAGCGGGGGATCAGATGTTGCAGCTCGTCGCCAACCTGCGCCGGTTCTAAGTCGGTTACGGCCTCGTCGTTTTACTCGCTCTTCGAACTCGCACGCTGCCCAACATGCACGTTTATTCCCGACAACTCGCGACGACGCTGGCCGCCCTGTTCGTACTGGGCGCGCCGCTGGCCGTGGCGGCCGAGATTCGCCTGCGACGCGACTGCGTTCCGGCAACGTCGCTCGTGACGCTGGCCGACGTGGCCGACATTCACGCGGCCGACGGCGCGGAAGCCGACACGCTGGGCAATATCCCACTGTTTGCCGCGCCGGCCGCCGGCAAGAATCGCTTTCTGCCGATTCGCGAGCTACAAGACTTGCTGCTGCTGCGTGGCGTAAATCTCACCGGTCACACGCTGAGCGGCGCGTCGCAAGCGGTCATCCACACGCCCATCGAACCGAAGGCCATGCCGCAGCCTGCGGCCCCCCCGGCGCCCGCCGAACGCCCGATCGCGCGTCACGAACGCGACCGGGCCGTCGAGCAGATCACCGACGCCTTGATCGACTATCTGACCGAACAGGCTGGCGCCGCCGCGTGGCAGGTGAAGGTGTCGGGCATCCAGGGGGAGCTTCGCCCGTTCCTCGCGGCATCGGTCGACCATCCTCTTGCCGTCTCGGGTGGCACCGCCCCTTGGGTCGGCGTGCAGAAGTTCACGGTGCGCCGTTCGAGCGAAGAGGGTGAGACGAGCGTTAGCGTCTCGGCCGAGGTCTCGCTGCCGGCGATGATTCTTGCCGTCTCGCGCACCTTGCCGAGAGGTTCGATCGTGCAGGCGAGCGACTTGCAGTTCCAGCCCCGTCGCTCGAACGATACGAACATCGTGGGGCTCGAGATTCCCGAAGACGCCATTGGCCGCCAGGTGACACGCTCGATTCCGGCGGGGGCCGTGCTGGCCGCGAGCGATCTTCGCGAGCCGATCGTCGTGCGACGTGGCGACGCCGTCACGGTGTACTCGCGAGCCCCCGGCATCCGGGTTCGCACGACAGCCCGCTCGAAGCAGGATGGCGGCATCGGCGACCTGATCGAAGTCGAGTCCTTCGGCACGCGAAGCACGTTCTTCGCTCGTGTCAGCGGCGTGCAAGAGGTGGAGGTCTTCGCCCAGGCCGTGTCGATGCCGCGTTCGGCGGCTGCCCCGCTGGCGACGACGGCCACCACGAGCGCCACCACGGCGAGCGCGACGACCGTACTTCCGCCACCGGCGACGACCGTTCCGACCAAGACCGTCGGCTGGCGTCGATCGACCGCTTCCCAGACGCCCACGATCGGAGAGTGATATGCGGCGACATCGTTCCAACCTGCGATCGACCTGGCTGGCCGGCCTGGTCGTGGCTGGCAGCGTGCTGCTGAGTAGCGAGGCCCGCGCTCAGAGCTCGAGCATGTTCGGCGATCCGGCGCGTCGTGCCCCGTTGACGCTCGCCGGCACGTCGTGGGGTTACATCGAGGTTCAGCCGCCCCGCGAGCTGCGGCTGCACGACCTGGTCACGGTGATCGTCGACGAGAAGTCGCAGTTGATCAGCGAAGGCGAAGTCAACCAGCGCATGCAGTCGAACATCAACGCCGTGTTGATGCAGTGGATGAAGCTCGAGAACGGCGATCTCAAGCCCGATCCTTTCTACGACGGCACGCCCGGCATTCAGGCCATCTTGAACGCCCAGCGTCGCGGGCAATCGGAATTGGAGGCCCGCGACGGCTTGAAGTTCTCGATCGCGGCCGAAGTGGTCGACATCCGGCCGAACGGCAACCTGGTGCTCGAAGCTCGTAAAGAGATCAAGAACAACGAAGACGTGTGGAACTACTCGCTCACCGGCATCGTGCGGCCGCAGGACATTCTGCCGAACAACTCGGTGTTGAGCGAGGATCTGGCCGAGCTGCGGATCAACAAGTACGAGACCGGCATGGTCCGCGACGGCTATCGTCGCGGTTGGCTGCTGAAGCTCATCGACGAGTATCGCCCCTTCTAGTTGCCTGCGAATCCACGAGCCACCGATGAAGATGAACTGCACTCTGCGAATCTCGCTCTCGAGCCTCGTTGCCTGCCTGGCCGCGTGGCTGCTGATGGCGCCGCCGGCCACGGCCGCCACGCGTTTGAAGGACATCTGCCGCGTGAAGGGGCAGGAAGAAAACACGCTGGTCGGGCTAGGGCTCGTCGTCGGCCTGAATGGCTCGGGGGATGGGGGCAAGTTCCTGCCGGCCATTCGCAGCCTGGCCACCGCCCTGCAGTTGATGGGCAACCCGATCGGCCCCGGCGGAGCGATCGAGCTCAAGGACGCGAAGAACATCGCGCTGGTGACGGTGATGGCCAGGATCCCCGCCGCCGGCGGTCGCCAGGGGGATCGCATCGAGTGTACCGTCGCCTCGATCGGCGCGGCCAAGAGCCTGGCCGGCGGCCGACTGATGCTCACGCCGCTGCAGGGTCCCGACGTGGAAAGCACCCGCGTGTACGCGTTCGCCTCGGGGGCGATCGAATTGGACAACGACCGCATGCCCACCACGGGCCGCATTCACGGCGGCTGCCAACTGGAAGAAGACTTCTTCCACCAGTACATCCGCGACGGGCTGATCACGCTCGTGCTCGACGAGAGCCATGCCGATTTCGAAATCGCCCAGGCCGTGGCCGACGCCGTGAATAAGACTCCCTTCGGCGTGCAGAGCGAACGCGGCTACATCGCCCGTGCCGCCAACCAGCAGAACGTGCTCGTGATGTTGCTCGACCAGTATCAGCAGGATCCGGTCGACTACATCTCGCAGATCATGGGACTCGAGATTCTGCTCGGCCCCGAAGTCACGACCGACTCCCGCGTCGTGATCAACGAACGGGCCGGCAGTATCGTAATCGACGGCGATATCGAGATCGGCGCGGTTGCCGTCTCACACGCCAACGTCGTGATCGACACCGAGGCGCCGCCGACGCTCGATCGCTTCGTGCCGATCAGCCCGCAACAGGAACAGACCCCCACGAAGCTGAAGGCCCTGGTCGATGCCCTGAATGCCGTGAAAGTACCGACCGCCGACATCATCGAGATCATCAAGCAGATCGACCGCAGCGGCAAGCTGCACGGCAAGCTCATTATCCAATAGTGGCGTCAGCCTCGCAGACCGTATCGCGCCCGCTAGCCAGAAGATCGCCATGCAAGTCACCGCAGCCAACAGCGCCGCCATGCTCGACCTGAACAGTTCGCCCCGCCTGGGCGAGCGCGTTCGCGCGGAAGAGTCTCGCCGCCAGGGGGCCGACGATCCGCGGCTGCGCGAGGTCTTCGACGAGTTTGTCGGCGAAGCCTTCTTCAGCACGATGCTCAAGTCGATGCGCTCGACGCTGGGCAAGACGCCGTACTTCCACGGTGGCCGCGCCGAGGAAATGTTTACCCAGCAGCTCGACCAGACGCTGACCAAGGAAATGACCAAGGCCAGTGCTCACCAGATCGCCGACCCGATGTACGACCTGTTTGCCTTGTCGCGGAAGTAAAGCCTCGCGGCGCGAGCCGCGCCACGATCGCCGACGCCGCCCCCTCGAACCGAATCCGAAAAACGATCCACCGCCGCGATCCCGCGGCGATGACGACCGGTGCAAGGAAGTCGCGTATGAATGCAGACTGGGAAGCCGAGATCGCCTCGCTCTTGAACGATCTCTCGACGGTGCAGTCGGAGCTGCTCGAGTTCCTCGGCGAGAAGCAGCGGCTGCTGGCCGCCGTCGACCTGCCCGGCATGGCGGCGCTCGACGAGCGCGAGCCGCAGATGATCGAGCGACTGCAGGCCTGCCACCGTCGCCGTGGCGAACTGCTAGCGCAGGCAACGGAAGCAGGTCGCAAGGTCGAGAGCCTGCGCGAGCTGGCCGACTCGCTCGACACCGCCGCGGCCCATCAGTTGAAGCAACCGTTGCGCGATTCGGCCCAGCGGGCGCGGCTGCTGCAGCACCAGAGCCTCACGAACTGGGTCATCGTGCAGCGCACCATGCTCCATCTCTCGCAGATCCTGGAGATTATCGCGTCTGGCGGGCGCCCCCAGCCGACATATGGAATGGACGCCGCGACGAGTTCCGGTGCATTGGTTGACCAGGCAGCGTGAGCAAAACACACAGGCCACGGCGTTTCGATAAGGTCGGTGCATGTCACTCTCGGGATCCATACGACTGGGCGCCAATGCCCTACAGGCCCAACAAATTGGCCTGCAGGTTATCGGCCAGAATATCGCGAACGCGAACACCCCGGGATACATCCGCGAAGAGGTGGTGTTCGCTCCCGCGCCCACGCAACAACTGGGTCGTTTGTTGCTCGGCCTGGGCGTGCAGGTCAACGGCATCGTGCAGAAGATCGATCACTTTCTCGAAGAGCGTCTGCGCGGCGCCACGAGCGACCGGGCGAACGCCTCGACGCAGCGCGACAGTTACCTGCAACTCGAAGGGCTGATCGGCGAACTGTCGAGTACGGATCTCAGCTCGTCGCTCAACAACTTCTTTTCCAGCATCTCCGAGATTCTCACGCAGCCGGAAAGCGTTTCCGTGCGCAATCTGGCCGTGTTGCAGGGGCGCACGCTGGCGGCCGACATTCAGCGGCTCGACTCGCGCGCCAAGCAAATCCGTTCGGACCTCAACGATCGAGTGATCGCCATCGGCAACGATATCAATCGCCTGGTGGAAGAGATTCGCACGCTCAACGTCCGCATCGCGCAGATCGAAGGGGGGGACGGTTCGAGCAGCGACGCCGTCGGTCTGCGCGACCAGCGTCAGCAGGCGCTGGCCAATCTGGCCGAGTTGATCAATTTCGACGCGCAAGAACAGTCGAGTGGCTCGGTCAACCTCTTTGTGGGGGGCGAGTTCCTGGTCTTCGAGGCCACTTCGCGCAAGGTCGAAGTCAACTACGCCTCGGATCGCGGGCTCTCGGTCGCGGAGATTCGCATTCGCGAAACGAACTCGCCGCTGCGCGTCTCGTCGGGCGAGCTGGCCGGCCTGTATGAATCGCGCGACCAGATCCTGGGCAATTTCATCGATCAGATCAACTCGTTCGCCACGAGCCTGGCCTTCGAGTTCAACAAGCTCTTCTCGTCGGGGCAGGGGCTGAAGGGGTATAGCAGCCTGACGTCGGGCTATGGCGTCAGCAATACGGCACTGCCGCTCGATGCCGTCGGGCTGCCTTTCGGCGTCGAGCATGGTGGCTTTCAGGTGCAGGTGTACAACACCGATACGAAGCTCACCGAAACGACCAACATTCGCGTCGATCTCGATGGCCTGGGGACCGATACGTCCTTGGCCGATCTGGTGGCGCAGCTCGACGCGGTGCGCGGCATCTCGGCCACCATCACCACCGATCGCCGCGTGCGCATCACGGCCGATTCGAACAACCTGCAGTTCGCCTTTGCCGACGACACGAGCGGCGTGCTCGCCTCGCTTGGCCTGGGCGTCTTCTTCTCGGGTAGCACGGCCGCCGACCTGGGCGTGCGCGGCGAATTGCTGCAGGATGCCGCCCTGTTCGCGGCCAGTCGCCAGGGGATCGGCGCCGATACGACCAATGCCGTTGAGATGGCGAACTTTCTCGACAAACCGCTCGCCTCGCGAAACGGCGTCTCGCTTGCGACGCTCTACGATCGGCTCACGAGCGAAGTGACCCAGGCCTCGGCGGCGGCCCGCGCCACGACGAATGGATTTACCGTCTTCGAGGAAACGCTCAAGGGGCAAAAGCTCGCCATCAGCGGCGTGAGCCTCGACGAAGAGGCGGTCAAGCTGATCACGCTGCAACGCGCGTTTCAGGCCACCGCCCGTTATATCACGACCATCAACGACCTGATCGGCATCCTGGTCACGGTCTGACGCGACGAACTACCGAAACACCGTTTCGCCTAGCCTCCAGAGTCTCGAGCGGTCATGGGCACGATCATCCCCGTTCCAACGACGCGCATCAGCGACCAGCTCGGCCGCCAGCGACTCCTGGCGCAATTGCAGTCCGACCAGCTCGAGCTCTTTCGTCTGCAGACGCAACTCAGCTCGGGCAGACGGATCATCCTGCCCAGCGACGACGCTCCTTCGGCCTTGCGCGCGGTCGGGCTGCAGCAGTTGCTCGAGCGCAAGACGACGGTGCAAACGAATCTCACCACGAACGCCTCTTATCTGCGGGCCACCGATACGAGCCTCGGCGGCGTGTCCGACTTGCTGGCCGAGATCCGTGGCATTGCACTCTCCGTCTCCGATTCGACCGCCAGCGATCTGCAGCGCCAAGCGGCGGTCAGCGACGTCAATCGCGCCATCGCGCAGTTGATCGATTTGGGCAACCAGCGCTTTCGCGACCGCTATCTCTTCGCTGGCACGCAGACCGCCGATCGCCCCTTTGCCATGCGGGGGGAGCATGTCGAGTACCGCGGCAACGAAGGGACACTGCTCAGCTACGCCGATCTCGACGTGCTGTTTGCCACGAACATCACCGGTCACGACGTGTTCGGCACGTTCTCGAGCTCCGTCCAAGGGACGGCGGACCTGAATCCCGTGGTCTCGGCCGACACGCCGCTGGCCGATCTTTTCGACGGCGAAGGAGTGCCGCTCGGGAGCGTGCAGATCTCGAACGGCACGACCACCTCGACGATCGATCTGAGCGGCGCGAAGACGCTGGGTGACATTGCCCGACTGCTCGAGGCCCATCCTCCGGCGGGAAGCGTTGTGCGCGCCGACCTGACGACGAACGGGCTGCGCGTCGCGCTCGACAGCGGCGATCTGCGGCTGGTCGACGTCGGGGGAGGCACGACCGCCACGCATCTGGGAATCGCGCGCGCGGGGGGCTCCGGGCCGGGCCCGGTCGTGAGCACCGATCTCGCGCCGCGCGTCACCAAAACCACGCGGCTCGACGACCTCCTGGGCGTGCGGGCGACGGCCTCGATCACCTCGACCGGCACGAACAACAATCTCGTCTTCCAGGCCAGCCAGCGTGGCCCCGAGTTCAATGATGTCACGATCCTCTACGTCGACGGCGGGCCGGGCGCCGCTGGCGCGGAGACGGCCGTCTACGACGATAGCGATCCCTCGAACAAAACGCTCACCATCACGATCGCCTCGGGCACGACGACCGCCAATCGCGTGATCGAGGTCGTCAACGCCGAGGGGACGTTCCGCGCCAGCCTCGATCGACACGAAGGCGCGAACAGCGGCGAAGGGGTCGTCACGGCGACCACGCTCGATCCCGGCGCAACGGCCACGACCAGCGGCGGCAGCGGAGTCGAATTCGATCAGGCGTCCGGGCTGCGGATCGTGAATGGCGGCGTGACCTATAACATCAGCTTCGCCGGCGCCGTGACCGTCGAAGACCTGCTCAACCAGCTCAATGGCTCGCAGGCGGGCGTCCTGGCCGAGATCGCCGCCGACGGCAAGAGCATTAGCATTCGCTCGCGGCTGAGTGGCGCCGATTTCTCGGTAGGAGAGAACGGCGGAGCCACGGCCTCGCAATTGGGCGTACGCACGCTCACCGGCGCCACACGGCTGAAGGACTTGAACTACGGCATCGGCGTCATTCCGCTCGGCCCCGACGGCGCACCGGTGCCCGACGCGCTGGGAGCCGACTTCGTGATTCGCCGCAAAGACGGCGTCGAGCTCGAGATCGACGTGAACGGCGCGACGACGATTCAAGACGTGCTCGACCTGATCAACCTGCATGCGGATAACCAGGATCCCGCCACACGTGTTACCGCACGGCTGGCCGCATACGGCAATGGCATCGAGCTCGTCACCACCGATGCGACGCCCGGGGCCTCGATTACGGTAACGTCGACGAATCTCAGCCAGGCAGCCGTGCAGTTGGGGCTGATTCCCGCGGGCGCGACGTCGGCCAGCTCGAACGGCACCGACCAGCTTACCGGTCGCGACGTCAATCCGCAGCAAGTGGATGGCGCGTTCACGGCGTTGATCCGCTTGCGACAGGCGCTCGAAGTGAACGATACACGCGCGATTGCCCGCTCGATCGAGATGCTCGACAATGCGTCGACCGCTTTCTCGTTCGCCCGGGCCGAATTGGGGGTTCGGCAGCAATCGCTCGATTTGATGCAGGCACGTCTCGAAAACGAGGTGATCGAGCTGAAGTCGACCCTTTCGGACGAAATCGATGCGGACCTGGCGGCGGTCCTTTCGGAGTTGGTCACGCGGCAAGCAGCCATGCAGGCCTCGCTGCAATCGATTGCCCAAACCTTCCGTCTTTCCCTATTGGACTTTCTGTAAAAGTTTTTTCTGGCCCCACAGATTGGCTTTTTCCGATGAAACCAATGTGCGCCAGTGATAGCTGACGCTCGCCAGGTGTTTCTTCGCGGATCCAACCCGAGGTGGCGTTCTCGCTCACCTGATAGGGTGGGTGATATGCCAACGAGCACCGGGTGACGTGCCGCGAGGCGGAGCCAAGGACAAAAGGCTGCCCTCGAGGCCACACGCTTCGCTCCTTACGGAGCCCATCGACGCCAGGCTTTCCGAGGGCGGACTTGGGGACGAGCATGATGCAGATCCAAACTACCCGCTTCGGTGCGGTCACGATCGAGCCGACAGATGTGCTGCGGTTTCCCGCGGGACTCTTCGGGCTCGAGCTGTGCCGCCACTGGGTGCTGATGTCCGATGCCGAGAACGACTTGCTCGGCTGGTTGCAGAGCACGGTCCAGCCCGAAGTGGCGCTGGCCGTGGTGAGTCCGCGCCGTTTCGTGCCCGATTACCAGGTGCGTGTCCTGCGTCAAGAACTCGCCTCGCTGGAGCTGTCCGGCGTGCAGGATGCGCAGGTGCTGGTGATTGTTGGGCAGAACGACCGCACTATTACGCTCAATCTGAAAGCCCCGTTGCTCCTTCACCTCGAACGGCGTCTAGGCCGACAAGTGGTGAACAATGCCGAGGTTGCCATTCAGCACGAGTTGTTCGAGCCCCGACCAACGCTCCGCAAGAGCGCCTGACGACGGCGCGAGGGGCTAGCGTCCCTTTCGCCACCCCGCCGCACGACGCCCCGACCGACGACGACCTGCCCGCCCTAGCTCGATCCGAGCGTTGCTCGATCGACGCAGACCGATACAACCCCACCCCCGGCCCCCGCCGCCAGGATATCCATCGCTTGCCCCGCGCGAGTGGCGCCGTTCTCGAGCTTCGTCGAGAGCAGGATTGCCCGCCGGCGGTGAGCAAGAGGCGCCCGACCAACAAGGAGTCCTCGATGCTGGTCCTTTCCCGACAACGCGATGAGAGCATCATCATCGGTGACAACATCGTGATCACGATTGTTGACATCCGGGGGGACAAGGTGCGTCTGGGAATTAACGCCCCCACCGAGATTCCCGTTCATCGACGCGAGGTGTACGAAGCCATCCAGCGCGAGAATCTCCGCGCCAGCCGCCTCGATCCGTCCGACACGAAGGACCTGGGCAAGAGCGTTTCGCGCGGCACCGGTCGAACCGGTGGTACGAACAATAACGAATAGCGCGATGCGGCGGGCCTTGCTCG
This sequence comes from Pirellulales bacterium, assembly GCA_019636335.1. Classification (NCBI taxonomy): domain Bacteria; kingdom Pseudomonadati; phylum Planctomycetota; class Planctomycetia; order Pirellulales; species Pirellulales bacterium. The sequence goes on along the minus strand of JAHBXR010000031.1, from coordinate 37,549 downwards.
GCAGGTCTTGCTGGTTCTTCCGAGGGAATCGACCAGGGGGAATCTCAATCTGCGCCGTCGCGGCCAGATTTGTTTACCTGACTGGCCAAAGATCCCGAGAAGGACCATAAGGACACATTCGGACGACAGGCACCGCCGGCCACGAATTGCCTAAAGTGCGCAATCTGTCTGGACGATAGTGTCTAGCAGCAGCCACGGCTAGAGATCGGTCTCGCCCCCGTGGTGCGGTGCATGAAGGTGGGATTAGCGCGACGAGCCAAAATTTTTGGTGCCTGCGCGACCACCTGCGTCCAACCGTGAGCTATCCGTTTTAAACCGGTTTGCGATACCGGCGAGAGACGAAAGCTCCTGCCCTTGCGAACCGACCCTGCCTGAGCCCCACCCGACCCCACAAACCCGACGCAGAACCTCTGCGAGTTCCGCTGCCTGGCTCCCGGTGAGCTAGCGGCGAACCACCGACAAGCTGATCCGGAACGTCCGACTCCCCGCTCTCCGGTCGCGCTTGAACAGAGCCGTCCTACCCTGGAGGATTGTCTGGCATGACGCGTATCAACACGAACATTAGTTCTATCGTGGCCCAGAAGACCTTGGCACGGTCGAACGCCGAGTTGCAGGTCGCCCTGACGCGACTCAGCACGGGCTTGCGGATCAACGTCGGCAAAGACGATCCGGCCGGTTTGATCGCCAGCGAAGTGCTGCGCAGCGACATCATCAGCGTGCAGCGTGCGATCACCAATAGCGAGCGAGCCAATCAGCTCATTGCCACGGCCGATAGTGCCCTGGGCCAGGTCAGCGCGCTGCTCAACGATATCCGCGGCCTCGTCTCCGAGGCGGCGAACACGGGTGCATTGAGCGACGCCCAGATCACGGCCAACCAGTTGCAGGTCGACTCCTCGCTCGAGTCGATCGACCGTATCGCCCGGACGACGGCCTTCCAAGGCAAGCGTCTGTTGGACGGTAGCCTCGACTTCATCACGACGTCGATTCCCACGATCGGCACCAACGCTTCGGTCACGGTCGGTACCGACACGAGCACGCGTGCCGCCGGTTCGGGGGGCTCGGTCGACAACGCCTTCGCGGCGGCGACTTTTTCGCTGGGGACCACGGACAGTGACATCGCCATCACGGCCAACACGGCCGGGACCGCCCGCAACGACGTGACGATCATTTTCCAGAGCGGTGCCGCCTCTGGTTCGGAAACCGTCACCTTCACGGGTACCGCGCTGACATTCACCATCGCCAGCGGCACGACCACCGCCAACACGATTATTTCGACGCTGAACGCCAACGGTGGCGCCGCCCAGGCGGCCTTCACCGCGACGACCGCGGGGGGTGGCGCCGGCACGGGCGTGTACAGCGCGTATTCCACGGCCGTGACGGCTGGCGGCGTCGACGGCGACAAGTTCCTTCTCAGTGCCCGCACCACGGGCTCGGCCTTCTCGGGCGTCAGCCTCGTGTTCGCCAGCGGCGGCACGGCTGGCGCGGAAACGGTCAGCTATGACTCCGGCACGAAGGTCCTCACCGTGACGATCGACGACGGCGTCAGCACGGTGAACCAGGTACTCTCGGCCATCAATGCCGCGAGCGGCGCCAACGGCGTCTTCAGCGGGGCGTTGGCCTCGGGCAGCAACGGCCTGGCGGTCGTGTCGGCCTCGACCACCGCGGCGGCCGTGACGACGGGTGGCACGAACGCGAACAACCTGTTCATCCTCAGCGCCCAGAACGCCGGTAGCACCTATAGCGGCGTCTCGGTCCGCTTTACCAGTGGTGCCACCGCCGGTTCGGAACAGGTCAGCTATAACAGCTCGACCAAGACGCTCATCGTGCAGATTGCGGAAGGCGCCTCGACCGCCAGCCAGGTGATCTCGGCGATCAACGCTCAGAGCAGCGTGTTCAGCGCCGGGCTCGCCACGGGTAGCGACGGCACGGGCACCGTCAACCTGGCCGACACGGGGCTCACCAGTGGCGGTTCCTCGGGGCCCTCGCTGCAAGGCTTGCAGATCGATCAGGCGAACTTCGGTACGCAATCGTCGATCACGGTCACCGTCGACATCGACACGCAGGCCACTCGCGGCGAGCTCCGCTACTCGGGCGGTGCCCTGACGGCCGAGCTGAACCTCGAGATCGGCGGTCAGGATGGCTTTGAAGTGTTCAACTTCGGCAACGGCAGCACGATCTCGCAGATCGCCGACGCCATCAACCTGGTCTCCGATGCGACGGGCATCAGTGCCACGGTGTCGGGCTCGGACCTGGTCTTCACCACGAACGACTACGGTTCCCGCGCCTTCGTCTCGGTCAAGGCCCTCACCGGCACGTTCAGCACGAACGATGGCGTGGGCAACGGCAGCACGCGAGAAGTAGGCACCGACGTGTCGGCCCGTATCAACGGCGTGCAGGCCAAGGGTGACGGTCTGTTGGCCTCGATCAACACCTCGACGCTCGACCTGAGCTTCACGGTGAGCCAGGATTTGGGCGCCGGCTCGTCGGTGAACTTCAACATCACCGGCGGTGGTGCGAACTTCCAGCTCGGTCCGGACGTGGTCTCGAACCAGCAGGCCCGCCTCGGCATCCAGGGCGTCAGCACGGCGACCTTGGGTGGCATCAATGGCACGCTCTTCGAACTGCGTAGCGGTGGCTCGAAGTCGCTGGCCACCGACGTGATCGGTGCCGCCAACGTGGTGGAAGAAGTCATCACCCGCGTCACCTCGCTTCGCGGTCGACTGGGTGCCTTCCAGAAGACGACGCTGGAAACGAACATCTTCACCCTCAACGACACCCTCGAGAACCTGACCGACGCCGAAAGCTCGATCCGCGACGCCGACTTCGCCGCGGAAAGCGCTCGACTCACGCGGGCACAAATCCTCGTGCAGTCCGGCACCACGGTGCTCTCGATTGCCAACTCGAACCCGCAGAACGTGCTGGCCCTGCTCCGCTAAGCCAGACGCGTTCCTCACGAACGATACCTCAACCGTCGGTCCGCCTTTCACGAGGCGGGCCGGCGGTTTTTTTATTGACTGATCCGCAGCGTGGCCGGCCCGAACCGCTACACGTCGAAGACAGATACCCGATTCTGCCAGCACTCTTGCGCTAGCATCGGTTCGGACCATCACTGGCGAACAGGGCGCAATGCTGGCGAACACCACTTTTAGCGAAAGCGACCCTCTAGTCCGCAAAACCGGAATTCCCGGTCGAGTCGCTCCCGCGCCGAGGCCGACCCTCTTATTGAAGTGCGCGCTGAGCGCGCCCTGTGGCGAGCCCTGGATACGGTCGTCCCAGACAAGGCTTCACCGCGTTCGGGAAGAAACATCGTGACGCACGACGAAGCACTACGACAGGCCCGAGATTACCACCGTGCCCGTCAGTATCATCTGGCGGAAGGTCTCTACCGACACCTGCTGCGAACGGAACCCGAATATGCCGGCGCACACGAAGGGCTGGGGCGTCTCGCGCTCGAGACGAAACGCCCCGAGCTCGCCGTCGAGCATCTGGCGCGCGCGGTCTCGCTCGATCGTGGCAATAGCCTGAGCGCCGCGCTGCTGGGCATGGCACACGCCGCGGCTGGCCAACTCGGCGAGGCCGAGCGTCATCTGCGCCGTGCTCTCGAGATCTCGCCCGACTTGCCCGAGGCGCACATCAACCTGGCCGGCACGCTCGAGCGACAGGGGCGCTTTGCCGAGGCCCTGCCCTTCGCCCAGCGCGGCGTGCAACTGGCGCCACACCACCCCCGCGTCCACTGCAACCTGGGAAATATTCTCTATCACTTGGGAAGGGTAGAAGAATCGATCGCCACCCAGCGGCGGGCCGTCGCGCTGGATCCGAGCTTTGCCAAGGCACATTGGTCGCTGTCGCAATCGCTGCTGGTCGCGGGGCGTTTCGAGACCGGCTGGGATGAATACGAGTGGCGCACCGTCGAACATCGCCTTCCGCGGGGGCTCTCGCCGGCCCCCGCTTGGGATGGCTCATCCCTGGCAAACCAATCGATCTTCCTGCACGGCGAGCAAGGCATTGGCGACGAGATCATGTTCGCCTCGTGCCTGCCCGACGTGCTGCAGCAGGCCGCTCGGGTAACGATCGCCTGCCGAGACCGGCTCGTACCGCTTTTTGCGCGTTCCTTTCCGCAGGCCAAGGTTTGTGCTCTGTCCGCCAGCGGTACGGGCATGTCGCTCGATATACCGGCGAGCGACTGGCAAAGCCCGCTCGGCAGTTTGCCGCGCTGGTATCGTCGTTCGTGGGAGAGTTTTCCGCGCGAGCGCACTTATCTCGTCGCCGATCCGCAGAAGATCGCCGCTTGGCGCGAGAAGTTTTCCGCGCTCGGCCGTGGATTGAAGATTGGCATCGCGTGGCGTGCCGGTGGTCTGGCCAAGGAGCAATTGCGCCGCACTACGGAGCTGCGGGACTGGCGTCCCCTGTTGACCATACCAGGCGTACAGTTCGTCAACTTGCAGTATGGCGACTGCCGCGAGGAACTGACTCGTGTTTCGCAAGAATTCGGTGTCATGCTCCACGACTGGCCCGAGTGCGATCCGCTGCGAGATCTGGACGAGTCGGCGGCGCAGATTGCCGCGCTCGATCTGGTCATCGCGGTGGGCAACACCACGGTGCATCTCGCTGGCGCCCTGGGTGTGCCGACTTGGGCCATTGTCCCGCGCGTGCCCGGGTGGCGGTGGCTGCTCGAAGGGGGCGAGCTGCCGTGGTACTCGTGTGTGGAGCTGTTCCGACAATCGCGCGATGGCCAGTGGCAAGACGTCTTCGCCGACGTCGCCGTGCGTTTGCAGCAGCGTCTTGCGCCGGAGAACACCCGCTCGGCAGGTTCCGATTCAAAGGCCGAAGCGCTTCCCTTCGATGCCATCCATGCCCGGCATTGCGCTGGAGATCTTGCAACCGCCGAAGCGGGCTACCGCGAGATCCTGCGCCGCGAGCCGGGTCACGCGGATGCGTTACACCATCTCGGCGTGCTCTGCTGCCAGACGGGCCGACACGAAGAATCGTTGTCGTGGCTCGATCGCGCGCTGGCGATCGACGATTCCGACGCGCTCGTCCATTTTCACCGCGCCTCGGCGCTCGAGGAGCTAGGCCGCAAGCGTGAGGCGATCGCGGCGCTGCAAATGGCCGTGGCCATGAAGCCCACGTTCGCCGAGGCCTACGTACGACTCACCGGACTCCTCGAAGCGGAGGGGCGCTTCGGCGATGCCCTGCCGATGTCGACGCGCGCGGTCAAGTACGCGCCGCGAGACGTGCGTGCCCGCTATGGCCACGGCACCGTGCTGTTCCACCTGGGCAAGGCGACCGAGGCGATCGAGCACCTCGATCTGGCGGCCGAACTCGACCCCAAATTCCCCTACGCCCCCTGGAACGGCGCGATGGCGCGGTTGCAGTTGGGCCGTTTCGACGAAGGCTGGCAACGCTACGAGTGGCGTGAAGCCGCCGGCGTGGCTCATCTCGATCGGTGCGATGCTCCGCGTTGGTCGGGCGAATCGCTCCGTGGGAAACGCCTGGCCGTGCTGGCCGAACAGGGCGTGGGGGACGAGGTAATGTTCGCCTCGCTCTATCCCGACTTGTTGTCCCAGGCCGAGCGATGCACGTTCACCTGCAGCCCGCGGCTCGAACAACTGCTGCGACGATCGTTCCCGCAGGCGACGATCTGTGCCTTTGCGCGGGGAGCAGGGCGCACGTTCGTTCCGCCCGAGCGCGTCGACTTTCACCTTCACGCCGGCAGCGCTCCCCAGTATTTGCGTCGCGACCTGGCCAGTTTTCCACGTCGTGCCAGTTACTTGGTGCCCGATGCGAAACAGGTCGACGCATGGCGCCGACGATTCGCCGAGTTGGGACCGGGGCTCAAAGTGGGCATCTCCTGGCGCGCTGGGGGCCTGGGCAAGGAGCAACGGCGCCGCACGGCGCCGCTCGAACAATGGCAGTCGCTGCTGCGCGTCGAGGGGGCGCAATTCATCAACCTGCAATACGGCGAATGTCAGCGCGAACTGGACGAGGCCCGCACGAAATATGGCCTGACGATTCACCATTTCGCCGAGGTCGATCCGTTGGGGGACCTCGACCCCGTGGCGGCACAAATCGCCGCACTCGATTACGTCCTCTCCGTGGGCAACACGACAGTACACCTGGCCGGCGCGCTCGGCGTGCCCACGTTGGTGGTGCTGCCCCAAGTACCGGGCTGGCGTTGGTTGCTCGAGGGGGACCAGATGCCCTGGTATGGCGAGGTCGAGCTGCTGCGGCAGAGCAAAGCCGACGAATGGGGCCCTGTCTTCCGCAATGCCGAAAGTCGCCTGCGGTCGCGCATCCGCGCTCGGCACGAGTCGGCTCCCCCTTCGTCGAGTTCGAAGTCGGCGAAACCCGCCTCGCGCAAGGAACTAGCCCGTGTCGAATCGCTGCTGCTCGAGGCCGGACGCTATCACGATGCGCGCGATTTCGCACCGGCCGAGGACCGCTACCGGCGGCTCCTGGCCCGCGTGCCGAATCACACCACCGCGCGGCATCGTCTGGCGATTCTGCTCTTGCAGACAGAGCGCTCGGCCGAGGCGCTCGAGCACCTCACGGAAGTCTTGAAACTCGAACCGAATCACTACCTCTACCACCACCACGCGGCGACCGCGCTCGTCAATCTCGAGCGACTTGACGAAGCGGTCGCCCATCTCGAGAAATCGATCGCCGCGCAGCCGGGCTTCGCCGAGTCGCAACTCAATCTGGGGGGGCTGCTCGAACGGCTCGGGCGGATTGCCGACGCCCTGCCCGTCTGCCAGCTCGCGTACGAGCTGGCGCCGAAGTGCGCGAAAGCGGCCTACAACCTGGCCAACGTGCTGTTTCACCTGGGCCGCGCGGAAGAGGCCCTGCCCATCTACCGCCAGGCGTGTGAGCTCGAGCCCGAATACGCCAAGGCACAGTGGAACACCGCCATGACTCTGCTGCAGCTCGGGCACTTCGCCGAAGGCTGGCAGAAGTACGAGTGGCGCGAAAAAGCCGGCGAGGTCGTGCTCGACCGTTGCCCGCGCCCGCTGTGGGATGGTTCATCGCTGACGGGCAAGAACATTCTCATTCTTGCCGAACAGGGGATCGGCGACGAGGTGATGTTCTCCTCGTGCTTTCCCGACGTCGTGGCGCAGGCCAAACATTGCGTCATCGGCTGCCAGCCACGCCTGGCGAAGCTTTTTGCGCGATCGTTCCCCCAGGCCACCGTTCACGGTTTTTTGCGTTCGGACGGCAATCAATGGGTGCCCCCCGTGCCGATCGATTGCTACACGCCGATGGGGAGCTTGCCGCTGCGCTACCGGCCGACCTGGGAGAGTTTTCCGAAACGGACGCATTATCTCGTGCCCGACGCCGAAAAAGTTCGTCAGTGGCGCGAGCGATTCGCCTCGCTGGGAACTGGCCCGAAGATCGGTATCTCGTGGCGTGCCGGCGGCGTGGCCAAGGAACAATTGCGGCGCGCGACGCAGTTCGAACTGTGGCGACCCTTGATCGAAACACCGGGCGCCCATTTCATCAACTTGCAGTATGGCGACTGTCAGTTGGAACTCGAGCAGGCCGAGCGGCAGTGGAATGTCAAAATACACGAATGGCCCGAGGCCGATCCGCTGGGCGAGCTCGACTCGGTCGCGGCGCAGATCGCCGCGCTCGATCTGGTAGTCGCCGTCGGGAACACGTCGGTCCACATGGCGGGGGCGTTAGGCGTGCCGGCCTGGGCCATTCTGCCGCGCGTGCCCGGCTGGCGCTGGATGCTGCACACCGATACGATTCCCTGGTACACGAGCGTGGAGCTCTTCCGCCAATCCGAAGCGGACGGCTGGACGGGGCTTTTCCAGCGGATCTCGGCACGGCTGAACGGATTCATTGCCGAGCACACCGCGCGCACCGCAACGAAGAATCGGCCGGCCGGCGGCGCGCTGCCTGCCGCAACAGCAGCCAACGAAACCACACCCCCGCCGGCGAAAACCGGGAAGAAGTCTCCCGCGAGCAATCCTGGCGAGGCCGATCGTCAATTCGCTCGCGCGGTCGCCTTGCGCGATTCGGGACGGTTCCGCGAGGCCACGCACGCCCTGGAACGGGTTCTCGAATTGCGTCCCCACGATGCGGCCGCTTGTCAGCAATTGGGCGGCATCTACCGTGCCGAGGGGCGGAACAACGACGCCCTCGCCTGGCTGTCGCGCGCCGTGCAATACGAGACCGATCTGGCCGCCGCGTGGATCGAGCTCGCGCAGCTTCAACTCCAATTGGGTCGCTGGCCGGACGCCGTCACGTCACTGGACCGCGCGCTTGAACTCCAGCCAGGCGATGCCAACCTGTTGAACTGCCTGGGCGCGGCTTTGCAGCAATGTGGTCGCGCCGACGAGGCGATCCGGAAGCTCGTCGAGGCGACGGAACTTGCGCCCCGTTCGGCCGAATGTTGGAACAATCTCGGCTGTGCGCAGCAGGCACTCGACCGAGACGAGGAGGCGATCGAAAGCTTTCGCCATGCTTCGGACCTCGCCCCTCGCCTGGCCGAGCCTTACTTCGGTTGCGGTACTTCGTTGCGCAAGCTCGGTCGACTCGACGAGGCATTATGCGCGTATCGCACGGTCGCCGAGATCCATCCCGAGCTGGCCACGGCTCAACTCGATCTGGCCAGCATGCTCCAAGAGTTGGGAGATCACGAACAATCGCTCGCCCACTATCGGCGCGCGGCCGAGTTGAATCCTCGCCTGTGGGGGGCCCAGATGGGGCTGGGGAACGCGCTCGACGAACTCGACTGTCCGCTCGAGGCACTGGCGGCCTTCGATGCGGCGATTGCCCTCGATCATCGCCAGCCCGAGTTGCACTACAACCGAGCCAACCTGCTGCGCAAGCTCGAGCAGTTCGACGATGCGGTGAAAGCCTACCGGCAAGCGCTCGCCTTGCGTCCGAACTATGCCAAGGCGCATACGAATCTCGCCAAGACCTTGCGTTCGCTGGCGAGGCCGGCGGAAGCGGTGGAGCACTACCGTGCCGCGCTGGCGGCCGGCTTCGACCCGGCCAGTGGCCAGATGAACCTGGCCATGGCCCTGTTGGAAGCGGGCGATATCGCTGGCGCTGCTGCCGCCTACGATCAAGCACTGGTGCATCAACCTGGCTATACGCCGGCGCTGGTGAGCCGCGCCATGATCCATTTGCTCGAGGGCCGGCTGAGCGAAGGCTGGCGCCAGTACGAGCAGCGCTGGCAGAATCAACCTGTGACGCAGCAGCCGAAGGCCCGACTCGATCGTCCGATGTGGGACGGCGCGTCGCTGGCGGGCAAATCGATCTTCGTGCAGGCCGAGCAAGGTGTGGGCGACGAGATCATGTTCGCCTCTTGCCTGCCCGACTTGATCGCGCACGCGCGGCATTGCGTGGTCGAGTGCGATCCGCGTCTCGTACCGCTCTACGCGCGATCGTTCCCCACGGCCACCATTTGCGGCACGAAGGGGGCCGAGGAGCTGAACACGGTCCTGCGCGACCAACCGATCGACGTGCAAGTGCTCGCCGGCAGCCTGCCCCGTTTTCTGCGGCCGGAGTTGGCCAGCTTTCCGGAACGCGTGTCGTATCTGACCGTCGATCCGGCGGAGACCGACCAGTGGCGCGCGCGCTTCGCGTCGCTGGGACGCACCTGGAAAATCGGCATCGCCTGGAGCGGCGGCGCGGACGTCGACGAGCGCCGCTTGCGCTCGACACCCTTTGACGCCTGGAAGGAACTTTTCGAGCTGCCTGGTGTTTCGTATATCAACTTGCAGTATGGCGAACAGCGACGCGCCATTCGCGGACAGAAGCTATCCATCGCGATCCACGATTGGGACGACGTCGATCCGTTGATCGATCTCGATGGCCAGGCAGCGCAGATCTCGGCGCTCGATCTGGTCATCTCGGTGACGAACGCCGGCGTACACCTGTCGGGCGCGTTGGGAGTGCCGACGCTGGTGCTGCTCCCCTATGTACCGAGTTGGCGCTGGATGCTGCGCCGCGCGGACAGCCCCTGGTACCCCAGCGTACGCCTGCTGCGACAGGAGTCGCCCGGCGATTGGACCGCCCCCTTCGCCAAGGCGCTCGAGCACGTGCGGACGTTCCTTGCCAGCGGCGAGCCAGAGTGCGGCCCCGTGCAGTACCGCGTCGACAGGGCGGCGCCGCGGCCCCACGCCCCTCAACTCGGCGACACCAGGCAACCTATGAAGCGGGGCGGCCGATGAAGCCCAGCGTGGCTGAATTATGGGCGCAGGCCGCCGAGCAGCACCGTCGCGGCCAGCTCGACGCAGCCGAAGCAAGCTACCGCGAAATACTGCGGTTCGAGCCGCGCCATGCCGAGGCATCGCTGCAGCTTGGCATCTTGCTGCGCGAGCGCGGCGATGTGGTCGCCGCCGCGCGCAGCTTGTCGCGCGCCGCCAGGCTGCACCCGGGCGACGCGGCCATCCACTTCGAGATCGGCTCGCTGCTGGAGTCGCTCGCCCAGCACGATCGCGCGCTAACACACTACAAACGTGCTCTGGCGATCGAACCCGGTCACGTGCAGGCGTTGATCCGCGGAGGGGACTGCTGGCTGTCTCTCGCGAGTGCCGATCGGGCCTGCCTTTGGTACCAGCGCGCCCTCGAAGTCGCGCCGGCGAGCATGTCGGCGCGCAACAATCTGGGCAGCGTCTACCAGGCCCAGGGCAAGCTGGAGGACGCGCTGCGCGAGTATCGCCACGTTCTGGCCGAGCACCCGGCGGCGTTCGAAACGCGCGTGAATCTGGCGACGGCGCTACATGAGTTGGGAGACACGACCGCGGCCCTCGTAGAAATTCGCTCGGCGCTTCTGCTGCGGCCCCAGGATGCCAAGGCCCTGACGAATCTCGGCGTGCTCCACGAGGATCTCGGCGAACACGAGCTTGCCCTGGCCACGTACGAGCGTGCCCTGGCGGCGAATCCCCAAGATGCCGATGCGCACCTCCATCGGGCGCTGCTCTTGGTACAGCAAGAGCGCTTTGCCGAAGGCTGGGACGAATACGAGTGGCGTTTCGCGACACGCACGAATCAGCGTGCGCGACGCTTTGCCTGCCCCGCCTGGGAGGGCTCGTCGCTCGCGTCACAGCATCTTTTCGTGCATGCCGAGCAAGGCATTGGCGACGAGATCATGTTCGCCACCTGCCTGCCGGAGATCATCGCGCGGGCGAAGCACGTCACACTCACTTGCGATCGTCGTCTGGCTACGTTGTTCCAGCGCTCGTTTCCGCGGGCGACCGTGTTCGGAGTCGAACGGGGCGGGGAGCCTTGGCGCGAGCTTGCAGCGGATGCCGATTGCCATGTGCCGGCGGGCAGCCTGCCTCGCTTCGTGCGCCGCTCGGAGCGTGACTTTCCCAGGCGAGGGGCACTGCTGATGGCCGATGCCGCGCGCGTCGAGCATTGGAAAGCCCGTCTGCAAGAGTTGGGGCCAGGGCTCAAAGTGGGGATCTCCTGGCGGGGAGGCGCCGACAGCAAGCTCCTCGACGGCGCTGGTCAGGGAGCGGGCTATCGCGCGTGCGCGCGTCGCCGGTCGTGCCTCTTGGGGCAGTGGAGCGAGTTGCTCGCCGTGCCCAACGTGTGCTTCGTCAACTTGCAGTACAAGGCCACGCGCCAGGAGTTCGAACAACTGCCGGCCGAGATCCGCCGGCGCATTTACTCGTTCGACGAAGTCGATCTGCGCAACGACATCGACGAGCTGGCGGCCTTGGCGAGCTCGCTCGATCTGATGATCTCGGTCGGCAATGCCACGGTCCACCTCGCCGGAGCCGTGGGCACGCCCACGTGGGCGCTGTTGCCGCGTCACTGGGGGTGGCGATGGCTTGGCGATCGTAGCGATTGCCTGTGGTATCCGCGCGTACGACTCTGGCGGCAGCGCACCGACGGAGACTGGCCCGAACTATTAGGGCGGGTCCAGGGCGCCCTGGCGGCCCTCTCGGCTCAGCGCAGGCTGGCTTTGCCTTCGGCCGAAGCAAGACTGCCCCGCTGCCCGGCGGGATTATCGGTGTCATCGTCGCAGCCGGCACGTACGGCAAAAATTTCCTAACGATTCGGCTCTCGCCAGTCGATTCCTATGGGATACGGGCCGCTAGCAATGCGCGCCGAGCGCACCATCAGCCGGCCAGAACGCGAGACGAACCGCGCGACATGGGACGCATCACCAGCAACGTCGGCCTCATCAGCGGCATACCGATCCAAGAGACGGTCGAGAAGCTGATTGCGCTGCAGGCGCGGCCGCGCGATCTCATCGTCGACCGCAACAAGGGGCTCGAATCGCAGCAGGTCGCACTGACCGAAATCTCGGCCATGCTGCTGTCGATGCAGTTGGCGGCTCGGCGGCTCGGCCAAAGCACGCTTTTCCAGCAGCGTACCGCCATCAGCTCGAGTCCCGACCTGGTCAGTGTCACCGCCAGCAACAACGCCGCGCTCGGCGTTTACCAATTCACGCCGTTGCGGCTCGCCCAGTCGCACCAGGTAATCAGCACGCCGATCGCTAGCAAGACAAGCGCGCTGCCCACGGGCAGCTTCTCGTTCGGCTTCGGTGGCTTCGTTAATGGCGATACGAATCTCGATGTGCTCGGCGGAGGCACGGGGCTCGAACGGGGCAAGATCCGCATCACCGATCGTAGCGGCGCCTCGGCCGAAATCGATCTGACGCGGGCCCGCACGACGAACGACGTCCTCACGGCGATCAACTCGAACGGCACGATCTCGGTGCGGGCCGAGCTGCACGGCGATCGCCTTCGCCTCGTCGATCTCAGCGGCGAGAGCGTCGCGAACCTGCGCGTGCAGGAAGTGGGGGGCGCCACGGCCGCCTCGCTCGGCCTGGCCGGCATCAATGTCGCCGCCAGTCAGGCCGATGGCCAGGACGTCGTCAGGCTGTTCGATCAGTTGCGTCTCGATCGCCTCAACGGCGGCAACGGCGTCCGTTTCGACCATCTACTGGCCGACATGGAGGTACGTTTTCGCGATAGTAGCAGTCCGCTGACGATCGACTTCGCCCGGCTCGCACGCAGCGGCACCCGGGCCACGACGACGACCGACGCGCTCGACCCAAACGCCCGCGTCGTGTTCACCGCGGTCGAGGGAGGCAGCGCCTACGAGGACGTGGAGATCGTCTTCGAGGACGACGCCAACATCACAGCGGGCAACGAAACCGTCTTTTACGACGACAACGATCCGCAAGACAAGCGGCTGGTGTTCAAGATCGACGCCGGCAACACGACCGCCGCGCAAATTCGGGACGCGCTCAATCGCGATGCCACGGCGAGCAAGGCGTTCAAGGCAGCGCTACCTTCGGGCGCCAACGGTACGTCGGCCGTCTCGGTCACCGATACGGCCGTCACGGCGGGCCCGCCGGCCACGGCCACCACGCCAGGCCATAGCGGCGCCCATGCGCAAATCGCGTTCACGGCGGTCCAGCCTGGAAGTGGCTTCGATGACGTGACGATCGAGTTCCAGTACAACCCGTCGGTGAACCCCGGCGAAGAGACGGTTCAATACGACGACAGCGATCCCGACAACAAGCGTCTTGTCTTCCAGATCAACGACGGCGGCACGACGGCGGCGAACGTGATTGCCGCGTTGAACAACGACCCGGTTGCCGGGCAGATCTTCCACGCGGCGAACGCCAATGGCAACGATGGATCGGGGCTCATCCTCGACACCGATACCACGATCACCTCGGGGGGGGCGCTCGTCGAACCGCTGGCCGCCACCAACGAGCTGACGCTGGGCGAGGTACTGGCCGTGCTCAACGCGGCCGACCCTGCCCGCTTGCGCGCTGAGATTGCCCCGGACGGCGACCGCATCCTGCTCACCGATCTCACGGCCGACAACGGCGGCACGTTCGAGGTCGTCAGCCTGAATGGCTCGAAGGCCGCCGAAGATCTGGGCCTCGCCGCGGCCGCCAGCAGCGACACGATCACGGGCGGGCGCCTCTTTGCCGGCTTCAACACGGCACTGCTGCGAAATCTGAACGGCGGCAAAGGGTTGGGCACCCTGGGCACGCTCTCGCTCACCGACCGAAGTGGCGCCTCGGCCACGGTCGACCTGTCGACCGCCGAGACCCTGCAAGAGGTCATCGATGCGATCAACGCGGCCGGCATTGGTATCGAAGCGGCCGTGAACAGTGCCCGCAACGGAATTTCGCTCGCGGATACCACGGGATCGACTGTCAGTAATCTAATCGTCTCGAACGTCGTGCCTGCCTCGCAGACGGCCGAGAAGCTGAGCCTGGCGATCAACGCGACGGTCACGTCGGTCAACAGTCAGAGCCTCCGTCTGCAATCGATCAGCGAGAATACCCTGCTCTCGTCGTACAACGGCGGAGCGGGAGTCACGCGCGGCACGGTCAAGCTCACCGACACCGCGGGCGTTTCGGGCACGCTGAACCTGGCGGACGAATCGATCCAGACGATCGGCGACGTGCTCACGGCAATCCGCCGGCTGGGCATCGGCATCGAAGGGCGCATCAACGAGCGCGGCGACGGTATCCTGCTGGTCGACACGGCCCACGGTTCCGGCACGATGGCCGCGAGCGAAGGGTCGTCGAACACGGCCCGCGATCTGCACCTGCTGGGGCAGATGACGATCCAGGTCGTCGACTCCGTGCCGACCAAGGTGATCGATGGCACGACGACCTTCACGGTCGAGCTCGACGGCACGCGGACGCTCGACGATGTCGTTTCTTTGATCAACAGCAAGGGGGTGGGGGTCACGTCGACGCTCTTCAACGACGGCTCGCTCAGCGGCTCCTATCGCTTCACGCTCTTGTCATCGAAAACCGGCACGGCGGCAGAACTGCTCATCGATACGTCGAACGCGTCGTTCAACTTCAGCGAGATCTCGCGGGCTCAAGATGCGCTGTTGTACTACGGCGCCGGGTCGGGCCCTGGGGGCGTGATTGCCGCCTCGAGTTCGAACGGCTTCGCCGATCTCGTCGGCGGTCTGTCGGTGACGATCCTGGGCACCTCCAGCTCGTCGGTCAGCGTCAGCGTCTCGCAAAGCGACGCCAACCTGACGACGGCGGTGCAGTCGTTTGTCGACTCGTACAACAAGATTCGCACGCGCATCGATACGCTCACGGCCTTCAACGCCACGACGGGCGCCAAAGGCGTGCTGCAGGGCGACTCCAATCTGCAGCGACTCGAAGGAGCGCTCGCCGAGGTGTTGAGCGGCCGCTTTGCCGGCACAGGTGCGGTGCAATCGCTGGGCGTGCTCGGCATCAAGCTGGGGGAGAACGGCCAACTGAGCTTCGACGCCAATGCGCTGAAAACTCGCTTTACCAACGACCCGACTGCCGTCGAGCAACTCTTTACCAACGCCAACTCCGGCGTGGCGTTTCGCCTCGACGAATTGGTGAAGCAGTTCGCCGCTTCGGACAACGCGCTGCTGGTCAAGCGTTTGGAGACGCTCGACAACAAACTCATTACCAACAACGAACGCATCGACGTGCTGAACGTGCGTCTCGACAAGTCACGCGAACGGCTGCTACTCACCTTCTATCGGCTCGAAGAGTCGATCGCCAAGATACAGGGCAATCTCTCGGCACTCTCGGCGCTGCAACCGCTGAAACCGATGGTTTCGGCCTAAACCGACACGAACATGGCACTCCGCACCTTTCGCGGAGAAGGAGATTCAAACCATATGCATCACGCGACCCGCGACAACTACCTCGTCACCGAGGTCATGACCGCCACGCCGCAGAAGCTGCAGCTCATGCTGATCGAGGCGGCCCTGCGATTTGGTCATCAGGCGCAGGTGCTCTGGCAAGAGGGGCGCGACGACGACGCCTGCGAGGCGATCATTCGCTGTCAGCAAATCGTCAGCGAGCTGCTCTGTGGCCTGAATCCCGAGCACAACCCCGATCTCGTCCGCCGCGTGGCGGGCGTTTACCTGTTCGTCTTTCGCGGACTGACCGCCGCCCAGTTGGAACGCGATACGCAGCGGCTGGCCGACGCCCTGTCCGTGCTCGAGGTGGAGCGCGAGACGTGGCGGCAAGTGTGCGAACAACTCGGGACGACACGAGCCGCGGACATGGGGATGGAAGCGTCGCAGATGTCGTTCGAGGCGTAAGGCAGATCCTTGATTGAGAAAGGCACGCACGATGCTACGCATTTTTATCGGATGGGACTCGCGCTTCCCGGAGCCCGCGGATGTCTTGCGCTACAGCCTCTTGAAATACTCTTCGATCTCGCTCGACATTCGCTATCTGAAATTGAATGAACTGAGCCTGGGCCGGCCGGTCGATCCACTCGCCTCGACCGAATTCACCTATACCCGCTTTCTCGTGCCCCACTTGTGCAATTTCCAGGGCAAGGCGTTGTTCCTCGACAACGACATGCTCTGCCTGGGGGACATCAAGGAGATCGACGATCTGGACATGCGGCCCTACGCCCTGCGCGTGGTACAGCATGACTATCAGCCGACGAACTCGGTCAAGATGTATGGCTGTCCGCAGACGAGCTATCCGCGCAAGAACTGGTCGAGCATGATGCTCATGGACTGCGCGAAGCTCAAGCTGTGGACGAAGCAATGCGTCGAGTCGCAGACGGGCGCGTATCTGCACCGTTTCCAGGATATCGACGACGCGCAGATCGGCGAGCTGCCCAAGACGTGGAACACGCTCGACTGGATGGACCAGACAACCAAGCTGATCCACTATACGAACGGCGGACCGTGGTTCGACGACTATAAGGACCACCCGCACGCCGATGTGTGGTACCAGATGCGTGACGAGATGCGCGCCGTCGAGCGTCGTCGCGTGGTCCCCGCGCCGAACTTCGCCAATGGCATGGGCACCACCGTGTCGATCCTACCCTCGGCGCCATCACCGCGTTAGGGACACACCGTCCCTCCGCAACTCCGGCCGCTATGCTGACGCCAGCCACGCCGCCCATTCGCGCGCGCGGTTGGCCCAGGTGTATTCGGCATTCATGGCAGTCACCTGGCGCGCCAGGTGGTTAACAATCTCGTTGCGCGCGTCGCGCCAGCGGGCGAGCTCCTCGCGCGCGGCGGCGAGAAAGCGCTCGGCGTATCCGGCGGGATCGTCGACGAGCGGCACGAGGCGGGCCCAACCTCCGGTCGTCTCGGGCAAGGCGCCGTAGTCGCTCGTCACTACCCGGCAGCCCGCGGCGAGGGCCTCGATCGCCGCGATGCACGACGTCTCGGCGAAGTGGTTCGGGTAGGCGAGCATCGTCGCGCGGCGCAGCTCGGCCGCCAAGGCAGGTTGCGTGAGCGAACCGACCCGTTCGATGCCCGGCGTCTCGTCGCAGGCGCGATACAGGTCGGCGTAGCGCCGGCGATCTTCCTCATCGCCCACCTGATAGACCTGCATGCTCGAGAAGACGCGCAATCGCAGGTCAGGCAGTTCGCGTCGAAGTTGGGGAAACATCCGCACCAGCACATCGAGTCCACGAAACGGCGTGCTCGTATAAGCCAGGATGGGGGGCGCTTCTTTCGCGGCGGCAAGCGTCTCGGCCGAGTCGAACATGCGTTCAAAAGCTGGCGCCATGGCATTCCGCATGACGCACGTTCGGCGCGCATCGAGGGCGAACTCTCGCCGATAGCAGTCGCGTTGCCAGTCGCTGACGAATGCCACGGCGTCGAAACAGGCGCCCACTTCGCGCGACCGTAGCGGCGCCACGGCGGGCTGATCGTGCGCGTGTTGAGTCCAGAGGATGAGCTGCGTGCTGGGAGAAGCGTAACGCCGCAGCTTCAGGGCGGGCTCGGTGGCGTTCAGCACGACCATCGCGTCGAGGCCGGCCAGCCAGTCGGGGCGAGCTTGCGTGACGGGCCGAAACTCGACGCCGCGCACGGTCCGCGTCGCGCGCACATGATTCAAAACCAGCACGCGGTGTCCGTCGCGGGCCAACTGCTCGGTGAGATAGCAGAGCGCCGACTGGGAGCCCCCCAGCGGCCGCGTCGCCGGCGTGTCGCCGTCGTAGTCCCAGGGGGTGAAATCCACAAACGCCCATCGCATCGAGGCGGTCCTGCCTGTCACGTGCATGCCACTCGGTCGCGTGCTTCCGCGGCCGCCCGCTCCCAGAAGTCGACGGTTTCTCGCACGGCATCCTGGTCGTCGAACAGCAGGTGATTCGAGTCGGCGATTTGCCGCGACCACGCCTGCCGCCAGGGTGGGTCATTCGCCAAGCGTACAGCGGTCGCCACGTAGTCTCTTGGTGTATCGATCATGCCCACGGGCATGGCGAGTCGCGCGTAACAGGCGGCCCCCCATCGTCCGCGATGAAACTCGCCACGCAGCGAGACGAGCGGCAAGGCCTGGCCGAGCACTTCGGCCGTCGTGTTCGCACCGCCACCGTAATGGGGTGTATCGAGCAGGACATCGGCACTACGCAACAGCCGCGGAAAATGCTCGGATGAGACGCGCGGCAGGAACAGGATCCTCGTGGCGACGTCGGGCAAGCGGCTTCGCAGGCGATCGCGCACGGCCGCCGTAACGTGTTCCTCGCGCGAGGCGATGGCCGCAAACACACCGCGGCGATCGGTGCGCAGGATCTCGCCGACGAGATCATCGAAATCGGGATGGAACTTGGCCAGGTTTTGCGGACACAGATACACCGGCGATGACCCGGGCAGCCCCAGCTCCGCTCGCGAGGGGTGCTCATGCACCATCGGCGAACGCGCATAGCAGGTGGGCAACGTCGTCAGTCGCACCAACCGCTCGCTGTAATGGCGATCGCTCGCATCACTTTCGAGCAACTCGCTCGACAAGAAATAATCGACCGCCGCCATGCCCGAGGTTGTGGGCCAGCCCCAACTCGTCACCTGGACCGGCGCACAGCGGAACAGGGGCAAGAAATAGTTCACGCTGTCCGTACCGATTTCCCAGAAGTGCAGCACGTCGAACTGCGCGGCGCGCAAGCGCTCGACGGCCTGCGGAAAATCGCCCGGCAAAACCAGGAAATCGACCCGCTCCGTCACGAGCGTTTGCCGCAGTCGCTTCAGCCCCGAGGCATGGCAGACGACGGTCGCACGCAGGCGCCCCATTTGGCTGTGCTGCAAGATGCCGGACATGCCGCGCAGGAAGACTCCTTCGTGACCGGCAGTGACGACCAACCCGATTCGAGGCAGTCTGCTGTGCCGTCTCATCTCGCCGCGCCACGGTGGGACATGCGCGGCAAAGAGGCTGGCAAACTGCTCCTTGAGCGTTCGATCGTCGCGTCCGTGATAGGGCAGACAGAACGGTGGTTTGCAGAACGAGCTTGGAATATCGGCCGGATGGAGTTTTGCCTCAGAGCGTGACAGCTCTGCCAGGCGTTGGGCCAGGCGGGTGCGATACTCGTCGATCTCGCCCACATCGCGAAACACGGTCTGGCCGGCGCAACAGGCCGCGACCTGGCGCAACAGGTTCCGCGGTTCGAGTTGGGCCGCGCGTGCGAGACGCCGCACTCCCGCCGCCGGTCCCAGCGTGTGGCTCTCGGCCAGCCCGAGTTGCACGTGGGCGGCGGCGTGATCGGGCATCAGCGCGATGGCTTGCCGGCCGTGCATGGCAGCGTCTGCATAGCGGCGTTGCCGGTAATAGAGCGAGCCCAACTGCAAACGTAGCGCGGCGTCGCCCGGCAGCAGTTCGATCGCTCGCAGGTAATGGGCTTCCGCCTCGACGAGCTCGTCCACTTCGACCAACACATGGGCGAGGTTTTGATGCGCGCGCGCATCGTCGGGTGAGGATTGCAGAACATCGCGGTACAGCTCGATCGCCTGGACCGACTCGCCCATCTGATGCAGCACGGTGGCCAGATTGAAACGTGCCTGGGGATGAGCCGGCGCGAGTCGCAGGGCTTGTTGATACGCCTCGGCCGCGGCACGAGGATCGCCCAACTTCTGGCGCACGATACCAAGGCCAATGTGCGCCGGCACGAAGCGTGCATCGTGCTCCCGTGCGATTTGAAAGTGTTGGGCCGCCTCGTGCAGTCGCCCCGACCGGCGCAGCAACGTGCCGAGTTGGACGTTCGCCTCGAGAAAATCGGGGGTCAGACGCAGTGCCTCGCGATAGGCCCCCTCGGCCAGATCGAGTTGGCCCGCGTCCTCGTATGCCCCGGCCAGGTTGAAGTACACCGTGGCGTCGCTCCCTGCCAGGGCGAGGGCCTGCTGCAGACGGGTAATCGCGGCCGCCGTGCGACCTGTCTGGCGTTCGAGCGCCCCCAAGAGATGGCAAAGCTCGGCGTTTTGCGGCGAATCGGCCAGCAGCCGGCGATAAATCGCCTCGGCCTCATCGAGCTCGCCTGCGGCGTGCAGTCGACGGGCCGTTTCGAGTTGGACGGACGAACTGGACAACCGGTTTCGCTCCTTCGAAAACGGAGAGTTGCCGAATTGTAGACATTCGCCGCGTCGAGGGGGAAGTTCAGACCGGGGGGGGGCGGCGCGTCGATCGGACCTTCGTGCCTGACCCGCGTGCCGCGATTTGCTTGATTAGTTGACCGCCTTGCGGCACACTTTAGGCATCCCTGCGCCGCCGTTGACCCGAAGGCGACTCGCGGGAGCCCAACTTTCCGAAGCTGGGCGCCGTGCCGGGCACGATGGCTGCGTAGGCATGAAGAAGCGTGATTTCGGCGAGTCCGCGTGGCTCGCAACCATGTTTTAAGGGTCTTTGCGATGCCAGCGGGCAAGGTGAAGAAAATCGTGTTCGAGAAGGGGTTTGGTTTCGTCCAGCCCGACGGTGGCGGAGACGACGTGTTCTTCCATCATTCGTCACTGCGCGACATTCGGATCGAAGATCTCGGCGTGGGTGACACGGTTACCTACGATGTCGAGCAGGGCAAAGAAGGCAAGGGTCCCCGCGCCGTGAACGTGACGCGCACCTAGCGTCGTCCGGCCGGCGGCCCGGGGCGCCGCATGCGTCTTGGAAGGGACTTCCTCGTGAACACCCCGCGTCTTGCGGGGTGGTCGCTCTCTTTCTTTCGCCTCACGGGGCAGTTTTTTTCTCGAGGACATCGCCCAAGTCGGTTGCCCGGGGGCCTTCTCTTCCGGTTACGGTGTCGGCGGGCGGGTGGTCGTTGACCGCTCGTGGTAAGAGGGCCTATCATCCGTGTCTCGGGCGTGCGCCGTGCCAAACATGCGACTAGCGCCCCCCTCGACCAATCCTTTGGGAGCGATTTCGTGATGAGCGTGACGAAGCAGTTGATTCGCGTCGGCCATAGCCCCGATCCCGATGACGCGTTCATGTTTCATGCCCTGGCGAACGACAAGATCGACACGGGGGACTATGACTTTCGCCACGAACTGGTCGACATCGAAACGCTCAATCGCCGGGCTTTTTCGGGCGAATTGGAGCTGACGGCGGTCAGCTTGCACGCCTATGCCTACCTGACGGATCAGTATGTCCTGTGCCCCTGCGGCGCCAGCATGGGAGACGGCTATGGCCCGATGGTCGTTTCGAAGGGAGATCTCTCGCTCGACGAGTTGCGCGACAGCGACCTGGTGATCGCCGTGCCCGGCACGCTGACGACCGCTTTCCTGGCCTTGCGGATGTGCCTGGGGCGCGACTTTCGCCATGTCGTGGTCCCCTTCGACCAGATCATCGACGCCGTCGAGCAGGGAGAGCACGAAGGATCGAAGGTCGACGCGGGGCTCATCATTCACGAAGGCCAGCTTACCTATGGTGATCGCGGCTTGAAGCTCGTCGTCGATACCGGCAAATGGTGGCTGGCCGAGACCGGCTTGCCCCTGCCGCTGGGGGCCAACGCCGTGCGACGCGATCTTGGTCCGGATGCCATCCGCGACGTCACGCGTCTGCTGAAGGAAAGCATCCGCTACGGTCTCGAGCATCGCGCCGAGGCCTTGGCCTACGCCCTGCAATACGGCCGCGATCTCGATCAGCGGAAAGCGGACGAATTCGTGGGCATGTACGTCAACGACTGGACGCTCGACTTTGGCCCGCGGGGGCGTCAGGCCGTGGCCGAGTTGCTTGCTCGCGGCCATGCCAGCGGCGCCATTCCCAAGCTGGTTGTCCCGGAATTCGTCGAGGCCCCATGAGCCAGCTACCGCGTGACACGCAGGAGACGAACGGCAGTCACGCGGGGCTTCCCGAACCGCCGCAGCCCCCCGCGCCGCGGACGAGCGTCTGGCCACTCATTTTCGCCGGCATTTTTGCCGTGCTCGTCAGTGGCGTGTTGTTCGTGCTGACGCTGGGGGCGTTTGGGCTGTTGCTCATCGCGGCAGGGGGCATCCTCCTCGTCGCCGCCCTGCACTATTTCCTTTGGGGGCGCTGGCTCGGCGAGGCCATTCGCCGCGAAGTGGCCGAGGAAGAAGCCGAAGAGGCTCGCCGCGCTGCCTTGCGACAACGCGACGAAGCCGGGTCAGGGGGCAGTGGTTAGTGGTCAGTGGTCAGTGGTCAGTGGTCAGTGGTTAGTGGTTAGTGGTTAGTGGTTAGTGGTTAGTGGTTAGTGGTTAGTGGTTAGTGGTTAGTGGTTAGTGGTTAGTGGTTAGTGGTTAGTGGTCAGGGGACAGTGGTCAGTGGTCAGGGGACAGGGGACAGGGGTCAGGGGCTGAAGCGATTTACCCGATCATTCGTGCTGCTGCTTAATCCTGCGGACGCTGTGTGGCGGCACGGCTTGCCTCGCGCCGCACGTGGTTCGACTGGCGACGTGCCTTCCAACCATAGACGCCCGGCACAAGCATGACGGCCCCCACCACGCCCCAGGGAAGGAACGAGACCAGGGCGAGGGTGAGGCTCTCCGCGGTCGACTGGATGCCGGCGAGCGAGCCCTCGAAGGCACGCCGCGCGCGAGTGACGAAGCTGGGCGCTTGCGGCGGTTGGTAATCGCGAATCTCGTTGATCGTCAGGTTCACGGTGGTCAGCGACGTCAGATCGGCCAGGACACGCATCCGCCCCTGCATCCGCTCGAGCTCTTCGCGCACGCGCGACAGCTCGCGCTCGATCGCGATGACCTCTTCGAGCTTGCCGGGGCGTTCTTCGAGCAGCTTCAGCAGGCGTTCTTCCTCTTTGGTCTTGTTGCGGATGCGTGCTTCGACGTCGTAATACTCTTCGCTCACGTCCTGCGAATTGGTGCCCGCCCGCACGAGCTCGCCCAGGCCCTTGGTGGCGCCGACGAACTCTTCGAACTTTGCCACGGGAATGCGAATGCGCCAGGTGGCCGAGCGATTCGAGCCCGCCGTGCCCGAGAGGGTCGAATCGGCAATGTATCCGTTGAACTTCTTCACGAGCGCCACCACTTCGTCCGGCAGTCCGCTGAAATCCTCGACAACGAGCTCGACGTCGGCCGAGTAGATGATTTTGCGATTGAAACCGGGGGGTACCGTGGCGGCCCCTTCGGCCGGCACCCCCTTGGCCAACACGGCGGGCTCGAGGGCCGGCGCCGAGGTCGGCGCCGCGCCGCGCGATGCCAACGGGGCCGAAGCGGCCATTTCGAGAAAATCCTGGGCGTTTTCCGCCGTTCCACAGCCCGTGATGAGCAAACACAGGAAACCGATCGGGCGCAGGGGAATGCGCAACATCGAAGTGCCTCTCTTCCAAGAGAAATGAGCGAAGCCAGCGCGGCCCAGAATAGGGCGTCGAGAGTTGGACGACCGTGGCAGGGAGTAAGTTCCACAGCGGAGAGGATTTTTTTCCTGTCCACTACCGGCGTGATATAATCTGCGCATGATGCCGAAACTATCAGCAGAAATCGTCG
The DNA here is from genome assembly GCA_019636335.1 of Pirellulales bacterium. Classification (NCBI taxonomy): domain Bacteria; kingdom Pseudomonadati; phylum Planctomycetota; class Planctomycetia; order Pirellulales; species Pirellulales bacterium. The sequence continues at coordinate 13,925 of JAHBXR010000031.1, read as the reverse complement.
AGGCACTGCACAAGCAGCCGGGTCAGGCGCTGCGAGTCTCGGACGATCAGGATCGAGAATTCTTTCTGATCGTTCCGGAAAGCGCCATCCCCACGCTCTGGGATGAGTTCTTGCGTCAAGAAATTCAAAAGGGGCAGGCAGCCATCGCACAGGGTGACGTAGCGGAATGGGATATTGAAGCTACGATCGCCGAAGCAGTGCGTCGTGCGGCCTTGCGCAAGCAGTAATGCCGCGTATCCTTCGATCCTCAGTCTCGACGCATCCTTACTTGAAGTAGTCCGGCTCGTTGCCCGGGGTCCACTTGATGTTGCAGCCGATGCTGGGGGTCTGCTTCTCCGGCACCGCCTGACCGGCCAAGAGTGCGTCGAGGGCAGCGCGCAGGTCGGCGCCCGTCACGGGCTTGCCGCTGTCGGGACGGCTGTCGTCCATCTGTCCGCGGTAGGCCAGCTTCTGCTCGCCATCGAAGATGTAGAAGTCGGGCGTACACGCGGCGCGATAGGCCTTGGCCACCTCCTGCGACTCGTCGTACAGGTAAGGAAACGTATAGCCGCGCAGCTTTACCTCTTCGGCCATCTTGGCGGGGGAATCATCGGGATGACTCGCCACGTTGTTCGAGCTGATTCCCACGACCGCCACGCCGCGGGCCTGATATTCCTTGGCCAGCGACGCCAGTCCTTCCGCCACGTGCTTCACGTAGGGACAATGATTGCACATGAAGATCACCAACAGCGCCGGCGCGCTGGCCAGGTCGGCCAGCTTGACCGTCTGGCCGTTCGTGTCGGGCAGACTGAAGTCGGGCGCTTTGGTGCCCAACGGAAGCATGGTGCTGGGGGTGAGTGCCATGAGACGAGTCTCCTCTCGGTTTGCGCGGAGCAGGCAGATCGGTGTGTCTGGATTTTAGCACCACAGGAGCGTGCTGTCAGGCGTAGATCAGTCGTTGAGTGCCGACCGTATTCGTTATCACGCGGAGCCGCGTGAGCCTTTTCTATTCTCTGTCCGGCACGCGCGTGCCGGATCGTGCTTTTCTGCGCGAAAAGCGTTTATCGCACGAAGCGCTCGCAAGCCGCGCGCAGTTGTGCGAGAAATTCTCGTTCGCACGAGTGCAAGAAGAAATGGTCGCCCGGCAGCATGTGGTAGCTGAACTCGTCCTGCGTGTGCTCGCCCCAGGCGGCGATCTGCGGCTCGGGCCAGTCGGGATCCGCCGCTCCGCCGAAGGCCACGATCGGACAGCGCAACCGTTCGGCCGGGCGAAACACGTACGTCTCGCACACGGCGAAATCGGCGCGAATGATCGGGACGAGGCGCGCCATGCGTTCCGCATCGGCGAACATCTCGCGCGAGGTGCCCCCCAGGCGCAGCAGCTCGTCGACCAGCGCGGCTTGCGGGGCCGCGTGCAGGGCCGGCCCCGGATCGGGAAACTCCGGCGCTCCGCGTCCGCCCGTTGCAAGCAGCGCCGGCCGGCAGCCGCGCGCCTCGAGCCAGCGTGCCAGCTCGAAGGCGAGGAGCGTTCCCATGCTGTGACCGAAGATGGCAAACGGGCGATCGACGAGCGGCTCGAGCGCGTGACCGGCCACCTCGACCAGCGAGCCGACGCGAGCCAAAGGCCGCTCGTGGCGCCGATCGGCACGTCCTGGCAGTTGCACGGCGCAGACTTCGAGCGACTCGGGGAGCGCGTTTTGCCAGTGGCGAAAAATGCTCGCCGAACCGGCGGCGTAGGGCAAGCAGAAGAGCCGTGCCGCGGGGGGACTGGTGCGTCGGACGCTGCGCACCCAGGGGGTGCCGTAATGGTTGTCGAGCATCATGGCAGGCGGAAAAGTCGACGGGCGTTCTCGGCCGTTTGCCGCGATAGTTCGTCTACCGAGAGACCTCGCGCCTCAGCCAGACAGCCCGCAGTGTACACCAGGTGCGAGGGCTCGTTGCGTTTGCCGCGCAAGGGATGGGGCGAAAGGTAGGGGCTATCGGTTTCGATCAGCAGACGGTCGGCCGGTACGGTGGCCGCCACGGCGCGCAGGGCGTCGCTCTTCTTGAACGTGACCATGCCGGCGAAACTGATATACAGACCCAGCTCGACGCACTCCGCGGCCGTGTCGCTGGCGCCCGTGAAGGAGTGCATCACGCCGGCAAGCGGGGCCCGCGCGCGTGCCTCGCGCAACATGGCGAGGACGTCCGCGTCGCTTTCGCGCGTGTGGACGATAAAGGGCAAGCCCGACTGCTGCGACAGGCGCAGATGGCGGTCGAAATAGTCTTGCTGCACCTCGAAGGGAGAGTAATCCCAGTAGCGATCGAGCCCCGTCTCGCCCAGGGCCACGACGCGATCGTGTCCCACGAGGGCGACGACCCGCTCCCAGTCGCCCGGCAGCGCGGCGCCGCAATAATTGGGTTGAATGCCCACGGCGGCATAGAGCGCGGGATACTGCCCGGCCAGGGCCACGGTCTGCTCGCTCGACTCGGCGGTGACGCCGACGCAGAGCATCGTGTCGACCCCCGCCGCCACGGCGCGTTCGATGACCGCGGCACGATCCGCGTCGAATTCTTCCTGATCGAGATGGGCGTGGGTATCGATCAGCATCGCGCCGAGGGGTTCGTCACGCGACAGGCTTGGCCGTCAGCTCTTCGAGCGATTCGAGATGGCCGCGCTCGCAACCGAGCACTTCTTCGGCCAGCGCCCAGGCCTCGCGGTCGTGCGAGAGACGGCGCACGCAGGTCTCGATCGTGGCGATATCGCGCTGCGTGGTACGAATCAACTCGCCCAGCAGGAAGTCCATCGAGAGCATGTGCAGATCGGTGTACTCCATGGGAAAGGAGCACGACTGGGGCAGGCCGCCACGCGCGTCGATCAAGTCGGCGATGCGCCCTGACATGTATTCCTGATCGGCGACGATCTGCTCGAGCACCTCCGTCGCGCGATCGTCCCCCGGGCGATGCCAGGGGGAAGTGCCCTCGAGGTAACGCGAGAGCGAGGCACACTCGACTTCGAGCAGGCGGTTCAATACGTCGATCGTCGTGCGTCGGTCGCTCATCGCGGCAGAAAATCTCTCAGGCGCGTTCGGGCTTACAGCAGGTTGGCCGCCGCGGCTCGAGCCCACTCGAAGAGCCCGTTGCTCCACGGACCCAGCAGTAGCACGGGCAGCGTCACGATGACCATGTAGACACCCGCCACACTCGTCAAAGGCAGGCTCACCGGTAGCCGATCTTCCGGCTCCGGGTCGAGCGTCATCGTCTTCACCACCTTCAAGTAATAGAACAGACTGATGACGGTATTCAAGCCTCCGACCAGCAGCAGCATCCACAGATGGGCATCGGCCAGGGCGCCAAAGATGGCGAACTTGGCAACGAAACCGGCCAGCGGGGGCAAACCGATCAGGCTGAACAGAATCGTGCTGAACAGCACCACCACGCCGGGGCACTGCTTGATCAGACCGGCATAATCGGCGATCTCCTCGCTACGCATGGCATTGCGCAGAAAAGCCACGATGGCGAACGCCCCCAGGTTCATGAACAGGTACGTGCCGATGTAGAACGCCACCGACATGACGGCGTATTGAGCGTTCGCCGGCGAGGAGCCCATCAGCACGATCGCCGCCGAGACCGGCAGCATCATGTAGCCCGCATGTGCGATCGTCGAGTAGGCCAACAGCCGCTTGATGTTCGTCTGGCCGTAGGCCGCCAGGTTGCCGAACGTGCAGGTGATGGCGCCGATGAAGCCCACGAGCATGGCCATGAAGCGCCGCACCGGAGCGAGGGCGGCCGTCTTGGCGCCGACGCCGCTTGATGCGACGACCGCCGGCGCTGCGTCACTGGCGCCTTCCTCTTGGAGCGAGACCGTCTGCACGACCGTGGCCTGTGCGGTCATCGCCACCTCGGACGACGGTTCGACGTGGCCGATCCCGATCGCCACTCGCAGCAACAGGGCAATGGCGGCCCCCTTCGAGGCCACCGACAGGAAGGCGTTCACCTCGGCACTGGCTCCCTCGAAGACGTCGGGACACCAGAAGTGGAACGGCACGGCCGAGAGCTTGAAGGCAATGCCGACCATGACCATCAATCCGCCCAGGACCAGCGCCATGTAGCGGTCGGCGCCGCCGCCACTCTCGAGCAGTTCGGCAAAGCGGATCGCCATCGTGGGGAGGTGTACGGTGCCCAGCACGCCCGCCAGCAGGCTGATGCCATAGAGCATGATGCCCGCGGCGCCGGCGCCGTACACGGCGTACTTGATCGCCGCTTCGCTCGCCTGACGACGGCCCTTCAACTGGCCGGCCAAGACGTAGGAAGGCACGCTTGCCATTTCGACCGCCAGGAAGACGATCAGCAGATGATTGGCCGAAGCCATCAGGCACATGCCCACCGTGGCGCCCAGGACGAGCGTATAGAAGTCGACGCCGTCTTCACGGTCGGGAATGCCCGATAGTTGCGTGAAGCAGACGAACAGCACGACGAAGAAGGCCAGGAACGCGCGGAAGTAGATCGTCAGCGCGTCGTAAATCAGCAGGCCGGTGAACAGCTCGGTCGACTGGATCTTGCCGTCTCCACCGAGGTAGTTCCACGGAGCGGCGTAGTAGAGAGCGATCAAGGCGCCGAAGAGCGGAAACCAGTTCACGATCGGCAGCACGAACGGCTCTGCCTTGCGCGGCGTGATGACCCGCGTCAGCAACATGACGATAATCGTGATCGTCAGGGCCAGTTCGGGACGAAACGCCGGCAACGACACTTCGACCGTGTCGTGAACCAGATGCCCGGTGATGTCTGCAAGGCTTGGCACGCGTTACGTTCCTGAAGGCGATACGTTCGATGGGGTGAATTGGAATCAAACGACGACGTTCAAGGGCTACCGAGCGCCGGTCTCGAGGGGCGTCACGACGGCGACTTCGGCCTGTTCGGCCTCTTCCGCTTGTTCCGCCTTGAGACGCGGTTCCTTGACTTCCTTGGTCCACACGGCCAGTTCGTCGACCGTCTGGTTCACGCTGGCGGTCATGTAGTTGAACACGCTCTGCGGATACACACCGAACAGAATCGCAAGGATCACGAGTGGCACGGCGATGCCCAGCTCGCGCGGGGTCACGTCGTGCAGGTGCTCGCCGTGGGGGCCCTTGTATTCGGGACCGAGGTAGACCCGTTGTAATGTCCAGAGGATGTAGCCCGCCGTGAGAATCACGACCGAGGCGCAGATTACGGCCAGCGTGCGGTTGAAGTTCCACACGGAGAGCGTGACGAACACCTCGCCGATGAAGCCGCACAAGCCCGGCAACCCCAAGCCGGCAAAGAAGATCACGAAGGCCAGGCCGCTGTAGACCGGCATGCGGGCGAAGAGCCCGCCGAACTCGTTGAGATTTCTGTGGTGGACGCGGTCGTAGACGACGCCGACCATAAAGAACATGCCGGCCGAGCTGATGCCGTGAGCGATCATCTGGAACATGGCGCCGTTCATTCCCTGCTTCCAGTAATCGGCAAAGAACTCGGTCCCCGCCGTGGCGCTCCACACGCCCAGGCCCAGCACGACGTAGCCCATGTGGCTCACCGAGCTATAGGCCACGAGGCGTTTGAAGTCCTTCTGGGCCATCGCCGCGAAGGCGCCGTAGACCATGCTCAGCACGCCGATGAAGCAGACGAAGTACATCAGGTCGTAGCCACCGTCGGGGCAGATGGGGTAGCAGATGCGGATGATGCCGTAGCCGCCCAGCTTCAAGAGGATGCCGGCCAGCAACATGGAGATCGGCGTGGGCGCCTCGACGTGAGCGTCGGGCAGCCACGTGTGGACCGGTACGCTGGGCACCTTGACCGCAAAGCCGACGAACAGGAGCAGGAAGGCCCACCACTGGATGTTCTGGCCGAAGAGGATCTCTTCGTCGAAGACATTCGTCGTCTGGCCGAGTTGCGAGAGGGCCAGCAAGTTGAACGTGTGAGCCGGTCCCGCATGGTCGCGGATGGCGGCGATCTCGGCCTGCTGTTGCTCGGCTTCGAGACGAGCGCTTACCACGCCGCTACCGACGAGCTGCTCGTCGGTGAGTTGCTTCAGGTCGCTGTTGAAATAGAGCATCAACAGCGCGATGAGCATGAACACGCCGCCCAGCAGCGTGTAGAGGAAGAACTTGATCGCGGCGTATTCGCGGCGCGGGCCGCCCCACACGCCGATGAGGAAGTACATCGGCAGGAGCATGACCTCCCAGAAGACGTAGAACAGGAAGAAGTCGAGCGAGACGAAGACGCCGAGAATGCCCGTCTCGAGCGTGAGAAAGAGCAGGCAGTAGGCTTTGACGTGTTTCGAGATCGGCCAACTGGCCCACATCGACAGCACGAACAGACCGGTGGTGAGGAGCACCAGCGGAAAGCTGATGCCGTCGAGCCCCATCGCGTAGTTGATATTGAACGCCGGGATCCAGGGCAACGAGAAGCTGTTCTGCATCTCGGCGGTGTGCAAGCGGAACTGTTCGGCCGTGCCGTCGACCACCGGATCGCCCGTGCCGGGAATGGCCAGCCACGCGGTGAGCAGAAAGACGACCACGGTCACGGCGAGCGACACCAGCCGCAGCGTGTCGTGGCTTTCCTTGGGAATCACGACCCACATGATGAGGGCGGCCACCAAGGGGAGGAAAACGATCAGGCTCAACAGAGCAGCGGCGGACATAGCACTTGTTTCCGAAAGTTATTGGCTCGGGCGTTCCGGCAGGATCGAACCACGCGGCGACTCGCCGCGTGACGTTAGCCCCCGGCGACGGCAAAGCTCCAAAACATGCTCACCAAGACGAACAACCCCACCGTGCCTACCACGATGAACATCACGTACTGACGCAGCCGGCCGGTCTGGATGCCGCGCAGCGATTGCGCCACCGAATAGGTCCATGCCGCCAGCACGTTCACCAGACCATCGACGACCGTGCGATCGAAGGCATCGTCGAACCGTGCAATGGCCTTCGTCCAATGGGCCGTGCTGTCGATGAAGGCGTCGATCCATTTGCGATCGAAATCAGAGATCAACTTCGAGACGAACATCACCGGCCGCACGAAGATGAAGTCGTACAACTCGTCGAAGTACCACTTGTTCACCAGGAAGCGGTAGATCGGGCTGAACTGCCTGCGGGCATCCTCGGCGTCGAGCCAGTGCATGCCGTAGAAGGCGAGCGCCAGCAGGAAACCGACGATCGCCGCCGAGGTGGCCACGAGGGTCGCCTCGACGTGAATCTCGTGGGCGTGCGACAGATGCTCGGCCGGATAGGCGAGCGAATCCCACAACACGCCGGCGCCGACTTCGCCCGCGGGACGAGCCTGCTCGAGCAAGTTCTGCAGGCTGAGATCCGTAAACGGCAGATCCCAGGCCACGCCCACGGCAAACACGGACAGAATCACCAACGGCACGTACATGATCTTGGGAGATTCATGGGCGTGATCGTAGGCGTGATGGTCGCGGGGCTTGCCGGCGAAGGTCATGAACCACAGCCGGAACATGTAGAACGACGTCAGTGCGGCGCCACCGGCCGCGGCGTAATACAGAATCGCGTGCGTCGAATTCGTCGAGGCGAACGAGAGGTGCTGGGCGAGAATGGCATCCTTCGAGTAGAAGCCGCTAAAGCCGATCACGAAGGGAATGCCCGCCCCGGCAATGGCCAGCACGCCGACGAGCATAGTGTAGGCGGTCCAGGGCATTTTCTTGCGGAGCCCGCCCATCTGCGGCATCTCGTTCGTGTGGACGGCGTGGATCACCGAGCCGGCGCACATGAACAACAAGCTCTTGAAGAACGCATGCGTGAAGAGGTGGTACATGCCGGCGAACCAGCCGCCGCCGCCCAGGGCCAGCATCATGTAGCCCAACTGGCTGACGGTCGAATAGGCGAGCACGCGTTTGATGTCGGTCGCCGTAATGGCAATGGTCGCCGCCAGGAAGAGGGTGATGGCGCCCGTGTAGGCGATGACCAGCAACACCTCGGGGGTGAAGACCGGATAGAACCTGCCCACCAGGTAGACGCCCGCCGCGACCATCGTGGCCGAGTGGACGAGCGCCGAAACGGGCGTGGGACCTTCCATCGCGTCGGGCAACCAGACGTGCAGCGGGAACTGGGCACTCTTGCCCACGCAGCCGCAGAAGATGCCCAACCCGGCGACGATCAGCAGACCGTAGCCGAACTTGTTGTTGCGCCACTCGTTGATCTTCTCGGGCGTGGGGGCCTCGCCCGCGGCGATCTGCTCGACGGCGGCCGACTTGACCATGCCGTCGGGGGTCGTCAGAGCATATTCCGGACCGGGGCGAACGAGACTGAAGATCCCCTGCTGGCCGTCGATATCGCCGAAGTTGAACGTGCCGAGGCTCCCCCAGATGGCCATCAGGCCGATGATCATGCCGAAGTCGCCGACGCGGTTGACGATGAACGCCTTGTTGGCCGCGTTCGAGGCACTCTTGCGCTCGATGTAGAAGCCGATCAGGAAGTAGGAGCAGATGCCCACCAGTTCCCAAAAGACGAACACCATCGCGATGTTGCCAGCGATGACCAGCCCCAGCATGCTGAAGCAGAAGAGCGACAAATACTGGAAGAAGCGATAGAAGCGTCCCTTGCGGTGCAGGTGATGCCCGTTGGAGAGGGTCACTTCGTGGTCGGTGATGTCGTGCAGTTCATCGTGCATGTACCCCATGGCATAGAAGTGGATGCACGAGGCAATCAGCGTGACCATCGCGAACATACAGACGGTCAGCGCATCGATGTGGTAGCCGATATCGATGCGAAGCGAATCGAAGATGCCCAGGGGATACCAGACGCCGGCGATGTACTTGGGCGGGACGGGGGCATGGGCCGCATGCGCGTCGTGGCCGTGCTCGTCTGCTGCATGAGCGTTGGCCGCGTGCTCATCCGCCGCATGCGTGTCGTGACCTTCCGCCGCGTGCGCGTCTTCTTCGTCGTGCGCCACTGCGGCAGGGGCGCCCTCGGGCAGGGGACCGACTTCGCTCAGCCAGAGGCCCAACGAGGTGAGCGAAAGCAGGAACGAAGTCAGGATCGCGCCGGTGGCGACATAGCCCGCCAGCACGCCCGCTTTTCCCATGCGGGAACCGAAGAGCACGATAAGCGTGAAGGAGACCAGCGGCACGAGCCAGGCCAGTCCCAACAGCGTCGGCAGTGTTGAAGCGAGATGGTCCATCAGCCCTTGAGCTCATCGGCCCGGTCGAGATCGACCGTGGCGTGGTTGTTGTACAGATTCAGCACGATGGCCAGCGCCACCGCGGCCTCGGCGGCAGCCAGCACGATGACAAACAGCGCGATCAACTGGCCGTCGAGCCCCAGCGAGAATTGCGAGTCGGCCCGCAAGGTGGGATTGCTGAAGGCCACGAAGTTCACATTCGCGCCATTCAGCACCAATTCGATGCCCATCAAGACCCCCAGGGCGTTGCGTTTGGTGGCCATGCATACGGCGCCGCAAACGAACAGCACCGCGCCGACGATGAGGAGCGGTGTCACGCCGAGGGGTGCGGTTAGTAGATTCATGATCGATCGCCTGGATTGCAATGCGTCTGTCAGACCGCGTCGGCACGCTTCTTGGTGCGGGCGAGATATGCCGCTCCGACCAACACGACCAGCAGGTGCAGCGACACGATTTCAAACGGCAGCAGATAGCCCGACATGCCTTCGCGGACGGTGGGATTGCTTTGCTCGAGCTGATCGACGCGGGCACCGAGCATGCCCATGCCCAACCGCGTCGCGGTATGCGTGATTTCATTTTGCGTGGCCGCGACGGCCGCCACCTGCTCGGCATCGCCCGGGGCGGGTATGGCGGGGCCCTGCCACGCGTCGACACTGATGGCCGTCTGCACGAGGACCGCCAGCAGCGAACCACCGACGATGACCGCCAGGATCCACTCGCCAGAGCGTGTCTTCATGGTGATGAACGGGCCCTGGGCCGTGAGCATCACGCCGAAGACCAGTAGCACGAGCGTGCCACCGACGTAGATCATCAACTGCATGGCGCCCACGAAATCGGCGCCTGCCAGAAAGAACAGTCCCGCCGTCGCGCCCAGCGAAAGAATCAGGTAAAAGGCCATTCGCACGATGTTCTGCGAAATGACCACCGCCACGGCGAAGAAGCAGGCGACCGCCGAGAACAGCAGAAAGAAGAACGATTGCCAGTTGATCGGATCCACGTTCACTCTCCCTCGACGGCAGCCGCGGCTGCACTGGCACGATGGTCGACCAACTGCTCGCTGGCGGGCGCCACGCTGGCGGCTTCCGCGGGAGCAGGCTCGGCCGCGGGTTGCTCGTTGGCCACGGGGGCCAACGGCGGATAGGTTTCCTCGCGCACCAAGGCGTAGGGGGTCGAACGCAGCACCAAGCCGCCGGGCAAAAGGAGGGTCCAGACCGTCGCCCCCAGGAACATCACCGCGGCGATCGGCGTGCAGTATTTGAGGCACGTCTTCATCACCTGGTCGATGCGCAAGCGAGGCACCGTCCAGCGAACCCAGATCATGATCGTGACGCCGACCACCGCCTTGCCGACGAAATTGACCAGGCCCAGGAAATTGCCGATCCAGCCGACGAACGCCCCATTCTCATAGGTGAGACCGAGCCAGGTGGTGATCGGAATCGGGCCGTTCCAGCCGCCGAAGAACAAGATCGCGGCCAGCGCGCTGACCGTGAACATCGAGCCGTACTCGGCCATGAAGAACGACAGCCAACGGAAGCCGGAGTATTCGGTGTGGAAACCGGCGACGAGCTCGCTCTCGGCCTCGGCCAGGTCGAAGGGGGCGCGATTCACGCTGGCCGTGGCACAGGTGAAGTAGACCCAGAATGTGATGAACGTGAAGGGATCGTGGAAGATGAACCAGTTGGTGAACAGGCCGGCTTGCATCTGGCCGATCGCCACCAGGTCCATCGTGCCCGCGATGAGCACCGGCACGACGATGCACATGCCGAGGGGGACTTCGTAGCTCACGACCTGTGCCGCCTCGCGCATGCCGCCGAAGAGGGACCATTTCGAGGCCGAGGCATAGCCGGCCAGAATCACGCCGAAGACCTCGATCCCCATCACCGCGATGATGAAAAACACCGCCACGTTCAAGTGCTGCGGCACCCAGCCATAGCTGAACGGCAGCGCGAGAAGCGCGGCATACGAGGCGGTCAGGCTGATATAGGGAGCGGTCAAGAAGAGCAGGCGATCGGCCTCGGCCGGCCGCAGGTCTTCTTTCGTGATGAGCTTTAAACCGTCGGCCAGCAACTGCAGCCAGCCGAACTTGCCGCCGCAGCGAGTGGGACCGAGGCGGTCCTGAATGCGGGCACTGACCTTGCGCTCCATCCACACGAAGACCATCGCCCCCACAAAGGGGACGGCCAGCAGCAGGGCGCACTGAATCAACCCTGTGGCCAGGTAACCAAGCCACGAGGGGAGGCCGATCGTCTCAATGAAGAACTGGGCCACGTTGGGTTCGTCCTAAACCGGGCGGTCCTGTGCGTGGTAGGCACGGAACAGGGAGTCTGGCAAGCTTGCGTACGGTCTGCCTAGCTAGCAGATGCCACGCCAGCGTCCCGCAAGATCGTGAAATATTGCACAAGCCACTACCTAAGTACAAGCCCCCGCCGAGCTTTTTCTGACCGATGTTGGTGGCGATTGACAATCGTTTCCGACCGACATCCGTCCGTTATGGCAATCTCAAGAGCGCGCGGATCGTGCGCGTAGAAATGTACAGATGACGAGGGGCGTCCGTAAGCGGCTTGAAGCCATATTTCAGGTAGAATTTGCGCGCGGCATCGTCGATCGTGTCGACCTCAACGGCCCGGATGCCGATTTCATCTGCCAATGGCCCCACTCGGCGCAGGGCATGGATTAAGAGATACCCCCCCAATCCTTGCCCACGCACGCATTGATCGACTGCCAGGGGGCCAATCAGCGCCACCGGTACGTCGAGTCGCGACACCCCTTTAGATTCATCCGCGGGAAGCGACTCATGCGAAACATGATGGCTCGAGAGCGCGTAGTAGCCCAAAACGGATGAATCGCCTGGCCTTACCGCTACGAAGGTGCGAGCAAGGTCCTTGCGGTCGAACTGACTGGCTCGGAGTTTGAGCCAATCATCCAGCATCGCGTGGCCGCAACTGAAAGCTGCGCGGTCGTGGTCGGATCTCAATCGCTCGATCCGCCATTGCGTCATTCTTCTTCGACTTCGCGACGATACTGCTTCGCGGCCTCTTTGAGGGCACGATTCGGCTTTGCGGACTTGTCATCCAGGATGGCCATGAACGCTTCGCGATCGCGATCGGAAAGCACCGTAACTTCTCGCGATTGAATGACTCGGTGGGCTGTCTGCACCAAGGTCGAAATCGCAAAGTCGCTGACGGTCTGACCAAGCTCGGCAGCGGCCTCTTCGATGATTCTCTTGAGTTCCGCCGGCAATCGGAAATTAAGCCGCGCATCATGATTAGACGTACTCATCTCGAGATCCTCACGACTTAGGGCCAAGCCCGTACGGCAATTGTACGTCAATTTGCCACACATTTTTCAGGTGCGTTCGAGGGTTCAGGTCGCATTCTTTCGGGCTTCCTTGGCTCAAAACGCAAATATGAATCTGCAACTTTCAATTTAACTGTATACTTTCAATATAACTTGCAAGTGCCAATTATTGGTTGGAACCCCATGGCTAGACGCATGCTACCCACGATTCCTGGTTTCTTCGAACTCGAGCGGGCAAAAGTGGACCTAGTGAGCAATGACCGGCGATTGGCCCTCAAAGTCGAAAATGAATTATCGAGCGGTCGGGCCTTCTACTTTGCCCTACTGCAAACGGCGCTCTACCTAAACAAACATCCAACCCTTGAGCGAGCCTGCCTGATACTGATTCGACCGCAATTGTCCGAGGCGAGACTCCGCAAGGAATGGAAGGAACTCACCGAAGTCCTAGGTCCGCAGGTCACCGATCGAATGCGGTTGCTTGTTGTTGGGACAGAACGAAGTTGGTGCCTACCGTCAGATCCCCAAATCCAAGCGCTGTCCATTTCACTTGACTCGAGCAAGGCGGAAGAACGCCACTCGGGTCTCCGTTCCTTTCGTAGTAGACGCCCAGGAATGAAAGACTACGAAGTATGGAAGGTGATGCTGAACAGGTGGCTCCTCAAACAAGGGCCAATCGCAATCGGAGAACTCGCCGCGAACGTCGGCTGCAGCTACCCAACGGTACGCCAAGCGCTGGCAAGACCTGCACTTCGCAAACGTCTGAACTATCGATCAAACCGCTCGGCCGAGCTTACGGCATTTCCACACGATGCCTGGGATGAAATCTGTGTCTTGGGGCAATCAGCGCGACTTGCGTATCGCTTCCAAGACGCTTCGGGAGATCTCACGTCGCCCCTGCAATTGATGCAGCGTTTGGAAAAGCTTCGACCAGGTGGCGCGGCGGTCGGTGGAGTGCTGGCAGCACGCTATTGGGATCCAGATTTGGACCTACACGGAACTCCACGCCTGGATGTCGTATTGCACGCTCCAGCGGCCAGGGTCGACTTGGGATTCGTGATGCGTCTCGATCCTGCACTCGAATTGATCGAGGATACTTCCCAATCAGCGCTGCTGGTCGTGCAGCCACTTTTTCGAGCCAAGTCGTTGTTCGCCGACAATCCATCTGGCCAACTACCATTTGCCGATCCGGTCGAAACAGCTCTCGGTCTCCTCGACCTGGAACTAGTGGCTCAGGCCAATCACCTTTTGACGGCGCTCCGCCCGGAAGCTCGGCTAATATGAATCGACTTGACCCGGAAACGCTCTTTCAGCGTCTTGCAACCGATCTACCACCGACGCTGAGGAAACACCTGTTCGTCACCGGGAGCCTGGCCGCGGCTTACCACTTCCGAGACCAACTGATTGGCCGCGCGGTCAATACGAAAGATGCCGACCTCGTCGTACACCCTGCGGGGGACACGGAATCATGCTGCCGAATTGCCCAGCAACTGCTGCAATTAGGATGGCGT
>JAHBXR010000030.1 GCA_019636335.1 Pirellulales bacterium | reverse complement strand
CCTTCAGGTTTCTCGGGCAATTGGCAGGGATTTCCGCCAGTCACTAGCTGGTACGAATGAGATTCAGCCCTTGATCGAGCCGAGGTGGACACGAACGATGACCTTACGGATTGCCAGGATGAGTCGGGCGATCGGGCGCCGAGAATGCCCGTCCAAGATGCCTAATCGTCGCGATCGTTCGGCACGCATCCCCTTATGGGGGCTGGGTGTTAGAAACGCGCAAATACTGTTTGACATTTCCGGCGCGCCCCGATTAAGTTGACTCTTGTTGGCCGAAATGCCGTACCATTCGGGTTTTCTCGCCAACAACGATCGTTTAGCACCCGGGTTTTGCAACGAAGGACAAGAACGGATCGTCGCGGACGTAGCTCAGGCAGACCACATCTACCACGCTGCCTGAAACAAGCGGAGTCGACCCAGTCCCTGGCACCAGGTAGTCGACATTCGAGCGATTCAAGGCTCTGCTTCGCCGCGAAAAGGAATCGGGAGACGGCCCTATCGAAACCAGCCTCGAAGTATCGAACGCCACTGCAATCGGTTTGTGGAGCGTAGTTTGGCGCAAGGTTCTTCACCCAGTTGATTGAACGACGAGGTAGGCCGGTTTTGTCGCGCGCCAAGCAAGCGCGCCCACACTGCCCGGGCGGTCCGGGTTCTTATTTTCTCTAGCGAGATACGCTGCATGTCGATCGGTGCAGGCCGATTGCAATGTAGGGCAATCGCCTAGGGGAAACATGCAAGAGGGAAATCACTCGAGCGCGCGACGGATACCCTTCGTCGCCACTCGATCGCAACATTCTTCACTTACTACTCCCAGCGTGTGAGCGGCGAACATGGTTGACGATGCGATTGCCAGTAGTTTGATCACCCAGGCCGTCTATTGGACCAGCTTGCTGGCGGTCGTGGGGGGCGTGATCTACCTCATCACGAAGAAGGATTATCGCACCGCCATTTTGATCGCCCTGCTTTCCGGCATGGTGCATGGCGTCTACTGGAACAGCCTGCTGATCATGGCCGAGAAGTGGGAAGCCCCCGAGTACTCCCACGGTTATCTCGTGCCGCTGTTTGCCATCGTCCTGCTCTGGGTCCGCTGGCAACCTCTGGAAGAGCCCTCGAGCGGCGCCCAGTGGGCGGGGGTCGGCCTGATTGCCGCGGGTTTTGCCCTGCGACTGGTCTCGGCCTGGTACAACTTTGTCATTCCCGACATGCTCTCGATCATGCCCTGCTTGTTCGGGGTCTTTCTCGTGGTCGGCGGCTGGGATTCGTTGAAATCGGCCGCGCCCGCGCTCGCGTTTCTGATCTTCATGTTTCCCTGGCCGGATGTGCTCGAGCGCAACCTGTTGCAGCCGCTCAAGCGTATCTCGACGCTGGCGGCGACCTACAGCCTGCAGACGATCGGCATGCCCGCCTACAGCGATGGTAATCGCATCATGCTGGGGGACGTTCAGTTGGGCATCGTCGACCAATGTGCCGGTCTGCGCATGACCACCGTCTTGCTCGCCCTGGCGGCCGCCATCGCCCTGTTCATGGAGAATCGCCCGATTTGGGAACGCGTGCTGGTCATCTTCAGCGCCATCCCCATCGCCCTGATTGCCAACGTGGTGCGGATCGTCGTGACGGGCATTCTGCACGCGATGGGGCAATCGGACCTGGCCAACAGCTTCCATAACGATTACGCCGTGTTCGTCATGGTGCCGTTGGCGCTGGGCCTGCTGTTTGTCGAGACCGAGCTCCTCTCCCACCTGTTCGTCGAGGACAAGATCGTCGCACCCCTCACGGTCGGTGGCGGGCTGCCCGGCAGTCGCCAACCCCGCGGTGCGTAAGGGGCCGCGTGTCGTGCAAGTCGTGACGTGGCGAGTGAATGCACTATTTCCCGAGGTGATCACCTGTGCTCCCACCAAATACTCCCGGCTTTGGTTCGAATGGAAACTCGACCGCGACGATGGCGGGCAACGGCCGGGGACGCGGTGCGTTGGTGCCGATGCGCGAGTCCTCGCACGCGCTGACCACGCCGGGCGCCCCGACGATCAACATGCGTCGGCCGGCCCCGCAGCAAGCCAGCTTCGACATGTCGGCGCTGTTGCACGCCTTGCGCCGGCGTTTGCCCGTGGCCTTGACGCTTGGTTTGGTGCTGGCCGGCGTGGCGGGCTGGTGCGCCTGGCTCTTGGTGCCGGTGAAGTCCGAGGTCGAGTCCTGGTTCTCGGTCAAGTCGACTCCGCCGATGCTCGTCGAGAATCTCGCCTCGACCGAGCAACGCAACGCCAACGAGTTCGATTATTTTCGTCGGACGCAGACGCAGATGATCAAGACGCCGCTGGTGCTCATCGCGGCCGTGCGCACGATCGCTGATCTGCCTCTCATCAAGAGCCACCGCGATCCGGTTCAATTCTTGAAAGACGAATTGAACGTCGACTTTCCCGGCGATTCGGAACTGATGCGCATCAGCCTGCGTGGCGAGGACCCCACCCAGTTGGTGCAAATCGTCAAAGCGGTGTCCAACGCCTACGTGAACGAGGTCGTCGATCGCGACCGGATGCAAAAGAGCAAGAATTACGACTTGCTCCTGCAAACGTCGGAGACCCTGCGACAACAAATCCACCGCGAGCAGGAAAACTACAAGCGTTTGTGCGAATTGCTGGGAACCACCAGCCAGGACGTTGTCGAGACAGAGCAAAAGCTGCTCCACGAACAGTTGTCGATCTCGAGCCGCCTGATGACCGACCTTGGCACGAAGAAGCTCGAGATTCAAACGGCTCTCGAAATGCTGCGTCAGCAGCAGGCCGAGCTCTCGGAAACGGGCACGCCCGATTGGGCCGTCACGCAAGAACTGAACCGAGATCCTCAGTTTCAGCAGTTGAACGCCGACCTGCAGCAGAAGAATGCCGAGTTGAGCAGTGCCATGCTGCACTTCAAGTCGGATGGTCCTGGCGGTCCCCCCTCGCTCATCCGTCGCCTGCAAGATAGCTGCGCGGAGTTGCAGGCGAAGGTCGATGCGTTTATCGCCGAGAAGTCGGCCGCGGCAGCCGAGGCCATCGCCGGCGATACCTCGGGCGACATCGTGGCGCGCATCCGCGGCTTCGAGGCGCAGATGTCTCACCTCGACGGCAAGATCGATGAAGAGCGCGGCAAATTCGAGGCGTCGCAGGCACGCTTGAAGAAGCTGGGGGCCTCGTCTCCCGACCTGCTGGCCGTGATGCGCAAGATCGAGCAGTTGGAGTTCAGCTACAAGAAGGTCGCCAGTGAAGTCCGCGCGATCGAAGTCGAATTGAAGGCCCCCTCGCGTGTCGACCTGCTGCAAGAGGCCCTGCCGCCGGAAAGCGATACCAGTTTCATTCGCATCGTCGTGGTGGGCTTTGCCAGCGCACTGGTCTTCGGCATGACGGCCTTCGGCCTGGCGTTCTGGGAACTGCAGCACGGCCGCATCAACGGCAAGGCCGACGTGGCTGACCGGCTCAATATGCGCGTGGTCGGCGGATTGCCTTCGCTGGGCGGGCGCCTCCGCGGCCGCGGCGCCAACGACGACCTGGTCGAGGCGGTCGACGGTCTGCGCACCCTGCTCATGCACCACGCCACGCTGCATGGCACGCGCGTCGTGCAAGTCACCAGTGCCGCCTCGCGCGAAGGCAAGACCACGCTATCCACGCAGTTGGCCGCGAGCCTGGCCCGGGCCGGGCGTCGCACGCTGTTCGTCGATGGCGACTTGCGCAATCCCTCGGCGCATCTCCTCTTCGAGATGCCGCTCGATCCCGGTTTCTGCGATGTGTTGCGCGGACAGGTCGAGGTCGACGACGTGGTCCATCCCACGCGCATTCCCGGCTTGTGGATGATTCCCGCCGGACAATGCGACCTCGAGGCTATCCACGAGTTGGCCAAAGACGGGGTCTCGACGTTGTTCGAACGCCTGCGTTTGGACTTCGACTTTGTCATTCTCGACAGCGGCCCCGTTCTGGCCGTGGCCGATTCGCTGCTGCTGGGCAAGCTCTCGGATACGACCATCTTGTCCGTGCTGCGCGACGTCAGCCGTGCTTCGCAAGTGCAAGAGGCGCACCAGAGTCTCGAACGCGTCGGCATTCACGTCCTGGGGACCGTGGTGCAAGGCGTCAAGAACGAGCAAGAAACTCGCCGGCACAAGATTCCGCTGCAACTCGCCGCGAACTGATTGAGCTCAACTCCTGTCAACACGATTCCATGCTGGATTGCCAACTATGAAGAAGTTCATCCTTCCCGTGGCCGTGGTCATCGTGATGATGGCGGCCTGCACGGTCTTGCAGGGGCGCTGGTCGGAGCGCTGGGGCGCCCCGGCGACTCCTCAGCTCAACGATTGGACGGCCCGGCTCCAGCAGGTGCCGCTCGAATTCGGCGATTGGGAAGGGCAAGAGGTCGCCGGAAATCCCGAGCAGTTGAAGGCCTCGGGAGCCGTCGGCGGCGTCGGCCGCGCCTACAAGAATCGCGAGACGGGGGACACGGTCTCCGTGTTTCTGGTCTGTGGCACGTCTCGCAAGGTGACCGCCCACACGCCCGACAAATGCTACGTCGCGGCCGGTTTCCGCATGGGGCCGATCAATCCCGACACCGTCGAGCTCGACGCCGGCAGTGCGAGCGCGGCGCAGTTTTTCACCGCGCCGTTCCAGAAGAATGAAGAGATCGAGTCGCAACGGATTCGCATTTTGTGGGGCTGGAGCGCCGATGGAGACTGGATTGCTCCCGGCACCGGCACGACTCACAAGATCGCCTTGTCGCGCTACCCTGCCCTGTTCAAGCTCTATGTCTTCGGCGATTGCAAGACGATGGAGCAGAGCGTACACGAAACGGCCTGCGACGAGTTCGTGCGAGATTTCATTCCGGTATTGAACGAAGTATTGTTCGACACGCCGGCGACGGCGGACGCCGCGGCGCCCGCGAATCCCGCGGCAAATGCCTCGCCCGGCTAAGCCTGCCGTGCTGGGCAGGTCGACCGTTCGCGCAGTCTGGTCCAAGATTGATGGTATCGATGTTTCAAGCCTCGCCGGTCCGCCAGCGTTTTTCAGGGCGAGTGTTCCTCGTCCTGCTGCTGCACGCGGTGGTCTTTGCCGGCGTGCTGTTGCTGGCGTTCAATCTGCGCTTCGATTTCGAGGTGCCGCCCCATCTGCAACGACTCTTCTGGATGACGTTGCCCTCCTTCGTCATCCTGAAGCTGATCATCTTCTACTGGATGGGGCAGTGCCACGGCTGGTGGCGGTACGTCACGTTCTCCGACCTTGCCACGCTGCTGCGCGCGGCCACGTTGGCGTCGCTGGTGATCCTGGCGCTCGACCAGTATCTGGTCTCGTCCAACCATTTGCCGCGCGTCATCCTGCTGCTCGACTGGGGGCTCACGATCCTGGTGCTGGGCGGCCTGCGCTGCGCCTGGCGTCTGTCGCGAGAGCAGTTTCGTCCCATGCTCAGCCGCGGCACGCTGCGCCGGGCCTTCATCGTCGGCGCCAATCAGGCGGGCGAGTCGCTGGCGCGCCAACTGCAATCCGATCCCCGCCTCGGCTATTCCATCACCGGTTTTCTCGATGACGATGTCGCGACGCACGGCACCCGGCTCGGCGGCGTGCAAGTGGTCGGAACGCCCGAAGAGGGCCCCCACCTGGCCGCGGCTTTCAGCACCTGCGAGATTCTGGTCATCTCGGGGGGCCTGACCGGCAAGCGCCTGCGCGGGCTGATGGCCCTGTGCGAAGAATCGGACATTGCCGTCAAGGTGCTGCCCGCGTTCGACGAAATGCTTACCTCCGGCGTGCCGTTGCAAGTGCGCAACGTCGACATCAACGACTTGCTGCGCCGCGAACCCGTGCAGTTGAACACCGACGCCATCGGCCAGATGCTCGAGGGGCGCACCGTGCTCGTGACCGGCGCCGGTGGCAGCATCGGCTCGGAGATCTGCCGCCAGGTGTTGCGTTTCCGCCCGGCGGCGCTGGTGATGGTCGAACGAGCCGAGAACAACCTCTTCGTCATCGACCGCGAGCTGCAAGCGGCCGGCCATGCGACGCAACTCCATCCGATCATGGCCGACATCGTCGATCGGCCGCGCATGAGGCAGGTCTTCGGCCAGTTTCGTCCCGATATCGTCTTTCATGCGGCGGCCCACAAGCATGTGCCCATGATGGAGTTCAACCCGGGCGAAGCGATCAAGAACAACATCGGCGGGACCCGGCTCCTGGTCGAGTTGGCCCACGAGCACGGCGTGGGCGAGTTCGTCATGATCTCGACCGACAAGGCCGTGAACCCCACCAGCGTGATGGGCGTGTCGAAGCAACTGGCCGAGCGCGTCGTCCACGCCTACTCGGAGATTTCGACCACGAAGTTCGTCGCCGTGCGCTTCGGCAACGTGCTGGCTTCGGCGGGGAGCGTGGTGCCGATCTTCATGGAGCAGATTCGACGCGGGGGTCCGGTGACGGTGACGCACCCCGACATCGAACGTTTCTTCATGACCATTCCCGAGGCCTCGCAGCTCGTGTTGCAGGCGGCTGCCATGGGGCGCGGCGGCGAAATCTTCGTGCTCGATATGGGCGAGCCCGTGCGCATCGTCGATCTCGCGCACGACCTGATTCGTCTGTCGGGTTTCGAGTCGGACGAGATCGAGGTGGTGTTTACCGGCCTGCGCCCCGGCGAGAAGCTGTACGAAGAGCTCTACTTCGACAGCGAGGAGATGATGCCGACACCCCACCCGAAGTTGTTCGTGGCGTACCACCGGCCCTACAGCCTCGACGAGGTGAGCGATGCGATGCGGCAACTGGAAGAGGCCTTGCATCGACCGATCGAAGACTTGCGTCGCAAGCTGAAGGATTTGGTGCCGGAATACTCGCTCGAGCCCAAGGCGGATGCCGCGTCGTTGAACGGGCATGCCGCCACGGTTGTGCCGACGCCACCGGTCGAATCGACCGATGCGATTGCCAAGACCTAGCACGACGCGCCACGCGACGAAATCGAATTCATGAGCCTGTCGCGACGCATCGCGTTCAACACGGTCACCACTTGGTTGTCGGGGGTCTTGAGCGGGCTCATCGCCCTGCTGCTGATTCCCTTTCTCACGTGGCGACTGGGGCTCGCCGGCTACGGTCTGACCGTCATCATTGGCGTGCTCGTGAGCACGTCGCTCATGGCCGATCTCGGCCTGCGCGGCGCCTTGAGCCGGCAACTCGCCTCCGCGTTCGCGACGCGCGACAACGAACGCGTGAATGCGCTCTTCAGCTCGGCGATGTGCTGCTTCCTGTCGATCGCCGCGGTCATGATGTTCCTGTTCTATTTCGCGGCGCCGCATATCGTGGCGCTGTACATGGGCATCTCGGGCGATCTCGCCACGGAACACGCGCCGCAGGTGGTCATGCTGTTGCGCTACTACGCGCCGCTGCAGGTGCTGCTGTGGTTCGTCTCGCCGGCCTATAGCGGCGTCATCGAAGGCAATCATCGCTTCGATCTGTCGAGCCTGATCCACATCGTCGAGATGATTGCCCGAGCATTGTTCGTGATGGGCCTGGTCGGGCTGACCGAGCTTGGGCTCGTCGGCTGGGCCATCGGCATGTTGGCATCGAAGTCGTTATCGCTCGGTATTTCGATCGTCCTCGCGCATCGCATCTGGCCCGCCTTGTCGGTTCGCCCCCGCTTCGTCCAGCGCGAGTCGATGTACCAACTGGCCTCGTTGGGCGGACTCGTCTTTCTGTACTGGAACGTGTTTCGCTTGAGCGTCCAGACCGATCCGCTCGTGTTGGGGGCGCTGCTCGGCACCGCGTATGCAGGTATGTACAAGCCGGCGGTCGAGGCCGTCTGGGCCATCTATCCCTTCGTGGGAGGTCTGACGCGCCAAATGGTCCCCTTGGCCGCGAGCATGGATGCTCAGGGGCATGCGGCCCGCCTGCCCGAGTTGTATATCAGTAGTACCCGGCTGACCCTGCTCATGGCGATTCCCTACCTGGTCACGCTGGGCTGCTTCGCCGAACCGTTCGTGCAGGTCTGGTTGGTCGACGCCCATCGTGCGACGGCCTACGCGATGATGCTCTGTGTGGTGGCCGATCTGATCTTTTATGCCGGCGTGACCCACTGGCAAATCCTGCTCGGCATGAATCGGACTCGCTTCATTGTGTTCGTCGAGTTCAGCATGGCGCTCGTGAACCTGGCCGCTTCGACGCTGTTGATCTACCTGTTTCGCGAGTGGGGTTGGGGAGACAACGCCATCCTGGGAGCACCGATTCCCACGATCGTCTGCCGTTGCATCACTTGGACGATACTATCGGTCCATACGGCGAGCGTGACCGGCACTCCCTACTCGCTGCTCATTCGAGACGGGTACGCCGGCCCTTTGCTGGTACTATTGATCTTGCTGGCCGTGGCCTTGACGGTGCGTCTGGTCGTGCAGCCCGAGAGTCTGACAGCGCTGCTGGCCTGCGTGCTGGTGCCGCCGCTCTTCTGGATCCCCTCGTGCTGGTTTTTGGGATTCCGCGGCGACGACCGGGCGCGCTTGATTCGACTCGCGCGTCAGGTGCTGGGACGCAATGCCGTCGCGGGCGCCTGACGGCCTGCTCGACCGTGCTCGGTGTTGTGCGGATTTCGTGGCAAGGTCGCGAGGCCTTTCCAAGTTGGGTTTGTGACGGCGTGCTTCGATGACTCAAGACCGGTCGAACGCCACTTCTTCAGACGCGATGCCCGAGCTGCCCCAGGTCTGGGTGTTACAGCCGCGCGTCCGCGGTTATCGCGTGCCGGTGTGGGACCGTGTCGCGCAACGCGCCGCGGGACGCTACTCGCTGAGTGTCTTGGGGCCCCTGGCCGAATTGCGCGAGAGCGGCTACACGATCGGGCCGCACTTTCGCGAGTTTCCTTTTCATGAGCGACAGTGGCTCGGACGCACCTGGTCGACCTGGCCAGACGCCGCCGAGGCCGTGCGTCGCGAACGCCCCGCCGTGGTCGTGTTTTGCGCCACGCTGACGATCCTTACCTGCTGGACCTTGCCCAAGCTCTGCCGGCAACTGGGCATTCGCACCATCGCCTGGACAAAGGTCCACAGCCGTAGCGTGCAGCGCTCGCGCTGGACAGATGCGATCAAACGCCGCTTTCATGGCCGTTTCGATCTGGCCGTCTGCTATGGCCGGCAATCGCTCGAGGAACTGGCGTCGATCGGCTACCCCCGCGAGCGAATTCGGATCGCCCAGAACACCCTCGACACGGATCGTGCCTTCCAAGACCGAGCGGCCATCGATCGCCGCGCTGCCGAGCTTCGACAGGCGGCCGGTATTGGCGATGCCCCGGTCCTGGTCTCGATCGGTCGCATGGTCCCCCGCAAACGCCCCTTCGACTTGCTCGCCGCGTGGCCCCGGTTGCGCGAGCTCGATGCGAGGCTTCGCCTGGTCCTCGTCGGCGATGGCCCGCTGCTCGACGAGGTGCGGCGCCGCGCCCACGCTTTGGATCCCGCTCGCATTCTGGTCACCGGCCGGGTACCGCCAGGCGACGACGAAGCGTGGCTGGCGGCCGCTACCGCCGTCGTGTTGCCCGGCGCCCTGGGGCTGGCGATCAATCAGGCGATGGCCTTGGGCCGGCCGACCATCGTCGCGGATGAACGAGGGGCCGATTCGGAGATCCTCGAACACGACGTGACCGGGTGGCGCTATCCGCGTGGCGACATACCCCTACTCGTCGAGACTATTCGGGGGGTGCTCCGCGGGCCTGAAAATTGTGCAAGAGTTACACGCGCCGCTATTGAAGTCATGCGCGACCGAGTTAATCTCAAGAACATGGTGGCCAGCTTAGATGCCGCCATCTCAGAAGCGTTGGCCATGTCGGAACCGCGGTGATTCCGCGCCGCGCCAGCCATGAGCGAGGGGCCCCACACAGCGGCGTTCCTCACCAGTTCATGGGGCGCACGGACAGCACTCTCTTCCGCAGAAGCCGGTACGCAATCCTGAGCGTGCGTCGATTTGTGCGTTCAATGGGATTGGGACTTACTGGTTTTCCATGTGCGGCATTGCCGGCATCTTTCTTCAACAGTCAACAACTCAAGCCGTATCCGTCGAGCAATTGGAAGCGATGCTCGACACCATGCCCCACCGGGGGCCGGATGCGCGCGGTACCAACCTCATCGATGCCCGCACGGGATTGGGGCATCTGCGGTTGGCGATTCTCGATTTGCGCCCGGAAAGCAACCAGCCCTTCGTCCTCGACGACGGCGATCTGACGATCACCTACAACGGCGAGATCTTCAATTACATCGAGCTCCGCGCCGAGCTTGAAACGCTGGGGGCGAAGTTTCGCACGCAGTCGGACACCGAGGTCGTGCTCGCCGCCTATCGAGCATGGGGCGCCGGCTGCCAGTCGCGCTTCAACGGCATGTGGGCCTTCGCGATCTACGATCGCCGGCGCGACGTGTTGTTCTGCTCGCGCGACCGCTTCGGCATCAAGCCGTTCAACTATGCGTTCTACCGCGGACGCTTCCTGTTCGCCTCGGAAATCAAGGCCATCCTGGCCGTCGTGCCAGAACTGGCACAACCAGACTACGACGCCATCTCGCGCGTGCTCCGTGCCAGCATCGGCGCGCAATGCAACGCGACCTGCTTTCACGGGGTGAATCGCCTGCCGCCGGGGCATTCGTTGACCGTGACCCGCGAGTCACAACGGCTCGAGCGTTATTGGCGCTATCCCGCCGAGATCGACCGCTCCCTCAACTTCGACGCCGCCGCCGACCGCCTGCGCGAATTGCTCGTCGACGCCGTTCGCCTGCGCATGCGCAGCGACGTGCCAGTGGGCCTGACGCTGTCGGGCGGAGTCGACTCGTCGGCGCTGGCCTGCCTGCTCCGCAGCTTCTACGACGGCCCGTTCGATACCTTCACCGCGGCGTACGAGGGAGAATGGTACGACGAGTCGGGCCAGGCGGCCGAGCTATCGCATGCGCTCGGCATGACTCCCCACCAGGTGAACGCCGCCGGCGGCGAATTCCTCGACATGCTGCGCAAGATTGTCTGGCACATCGAGTCGCCGACACAATGCCCGGCCGTCGTGCCGCTGTGGAACATCGATCGGCTGGCGCGTTCCAAAGCCACGGTGCTCCTTGAAGGCCAGGGCGCCGACGAGTTGCTCGCCGGCTACTCACCGAACTTTACCGAGGCCATGTTCGATCAGGCCTACCAGGGACGCTGGTGGTCGGCCTTGTCCGAGTTGCGCCACGCGGGACGCTCGATGGGCAAGCGAAACGCCTTGCTGACTGCCGCCCGCCGCATGAACCCGCCGATGTTGCACAAGCTCTATCGGCAGTATCGCGGCGACGAAGGAGTCTACGTCGGTCCGCTCGTCGGTCGCGACGAGTACCCGGATCGCGACCCCTCGAAAGAAGCCGTCGGAGTGCTTAACCAGTCACTGGTCTCGCAACTCGACGGCTGCCTGGGCGATCTACTGCATTACGGCGATGCGATCTCGATGGCACATTCCATCGAGGCGCGGGTTCCCTTCCTCGATTATCGCCTCGTGGAGTTCTGCCTGCGTATGCCCGGCGAGTACAAGTTCCGCAACGGCATTGGCAAGGCCATTCTGCGGCACGCCCTCCGCCAGGATGTGCCCGCTCCGATTCTGCAGAACCGGCGCAAGCTGGGCTTCGTGACCCCCATCGCGCGCTGGTTTCGCGAGCAACCCGAGCAGACGGTCTATCCCGTGCTGCGGTCCGAGGCGGCGCGCCAGCGGGGCATTTTCTCCCCCCGGCAGGTCGACGAGATGCTCGCGCGGCACGTCTCCGGCAAGCAGGACGTGTCGAGCCAGATCTTTCGCTGGACGGTTACCGAACTCTGGTTTCAGACGTTCATCGACCAGGGCATACGCCCGTTGCGGGCCGCCTAGTCGATCGTCGGCGGGTGCTGGTCCAGTTGATCGTTCTCGGGTCGGCGCACCAGGAACGAGCCGATCGCCAGCGTATCCATGTAGCTGCGAATGAAGCAGTCGATGGCCTCTTTCGGCGTGCAGACGATCGGTTCGTTTTCGTTGAAGCTGGTGTTCAGCACCACGGGGATGCCGCTGCGCCGCTCGAACGTCGAGATCAGGTCGTAGTAGAGCGGGTTCTCGTCGCGCGCCACCGTTTGCAGGCGGCCCGTGTTGTCGACGTGGTTCACCGTGCAGAGCCGTTCGCGCCACTCCGGCTTGATCTTGTAAACGTGCAGCATGAACGGCGAAGGGTGCGAGTGTTCGAACAAGTCGGTCTGCCGCTCGGCCAGCACGCTCGGGGCGAAGGGCCGGAACCACTCGCGCCGCTTGATGCGCGAGTTGAGAATGTCTTTCATGTTCGCCACGCCGGGGTGCGTGACGATCGAACGATTGCCCAGGGCCCGGGGGCCCCACTCCATGCGTCCCTGGAACCAGCCGCAGACGTCATGCGCATCGATGCGTTCGGCCAGACGGTCCAGCAGGGGCTGCCGTTCGAGCTTCTCGTACTTGAGCCCCGCCTGTTTCAAATCGGCCTCGATGCGCGTATCGTCGAACTGGTGTCCCCAGTAGGAATTCCGCATCTGAAACTTGCGCGGGTGGCCCAAGACCTGGTGGTAGACGTAGAGCGCGGCCCCCAGTGCGAGCCCTTCGTCCCCCGCCGCCGGCTGAATGTACGTCTCGCGAATCGGCGTGTGATCGAAAACTTTGCCGTTCGCCACGCTGTTCAGCGCACAGCCTCCGGCCAGCGCCAGGTGTGGGCTGCCGGTCGCCTGGGCCACGTGATTCACCAGATGCATGAAGCCTTCTTCGAAGCGCTTCTGCATGCCGAAGGCCAGATCGCGGTCGCGTTGCGGGATATCGGTATACGGTTCGCGCGGCGGGCCGAATCGTTCCGCCATCTTCGGCGTGAAGGTGGTCGACTGGTGGACAAAGCCTTCCTCGTCGATCGAGAGTCCCTGGTCGTGGCCGATCCGTGGGAAATAGTCCTTGTTCAGACGGTACTGTCCGCCGTCGATCAAGGAGATCGCTTCCTCGTAAAAGTCGTGATAGGCATCGGTGCCGTAGGGGGCCAGTCCCATCACTTTGCCTTCGTCGCCGTAGCGGTGGTAGCCGATAAAGCGGCAGATCGTGGCGTAGAACGTCCCCAGCGAATTCGGCAGGTAAACCCGATCGAGCACGTCGATCTTGTTGCCGCGGCAATGAGCGAACATCGTCGAGACGAAGTCCCCCGATCCGTCGTAGCTCAGGCCGGCACATTCGTCGAAGTTCGAGCAATAGAAGGCGCTGGCCACATGCGCCAGGTGGTGCTCGACGTGGTGCTCGGTAAAGCGGCACTCGGACGGGTCGACCTCGAGCCCAGTGGCCAGCAGCGTCTGCAAATCGTCGAGGCTCACCGCCTTGCTGCGGATGGCCATCAGGTTCTTGAACATCGACGGATTGAGCAGCGCGTACTGGATTTTCTGCCGGACATTGGCCGACCGGTCGCGGCCAAGGGCCACGTGGTCGATGTCGCTCAGACGCAAATTGGCCGCCTCGAGGCAGGCCCGGATCGCCAGCTTCGGGAAGCTCGCGTAGTGCTTTTTTCGATTCAGCCGCTCTTCGGCCACGGCAAAGACGAGCTCGCCATCGACAAGAATCGCCGCCGAGGCGTCGGCGTGGTTGGTGTTGATACCTAGGATGTTCAAGGACGACCTCGAGTAGGGAGCCGCAAATCTGGCGGTGCGTAACGCGCCGGCGGCTGCTTTCTCGGCCGGCAGAAACTACCAAATCTAGCAGCCAAAATGGCTTGCGGCAACGGTTTAGAAGCCGGCCTGCGCGGCGAAAACCGGTTGAAGCGACACGAGTTACGGTTATCATGGAGTTTTCACCTCTGGTTGCGTGCGGCGGTCCCCGCTCGGGGGCCGATTCATGGCGAACTTACCAGCGAAGCGGGTGGTCGATCTGATCCCCCAGGCAGGTCGCCCGGCACGCCTTCGAGGCCCCCACGGAAGCCACAAAGCCACCAGCGGTGGAGGGACGCATCGGTCTCGATTTTCCCCACCGTGGGGACTGAATTCTTGCAGGCTCTAAGGGCTCGGCGGCCGTGAAACAAGTGGTGCAACATCTCAAATCTGGCGTGCTCGAGGTTGTGGATGTCCCCTGCCCTCAGGCCTCGGCCGGACAGTTGCTGATTCAAACCCGCGCTAGCCTCATCTCGGCCGGCACGGAACGCAGTGTCGTCGAGTTCGGGCAGTCGAGCATGGTCCGCAAGGTGCGCGACAACCCCGACCGCGTGAAGCAGGTGCTCGATCGCATCCGCAACGATGGCCTGTTGCCGACGCTCGAACTGGTCTTCGCCAAGCTCGACGAGCCCATGCCCCTGGGTTATTCGAACGTGGGGGTCGTGGTCGGCGTTGGGGCGGGGGTCGAGGGGTTCGCCATCGGCGACCGCGTGGTGAGCAATGGACGCCATGCCGAGATGGTCGCCAAGCCCGTGAACCTGTGCGTCAAAGTCCCCGAGCATGTGACCTCCGAGCAGGCCACGTTCACGCTGGTCAGCTCGATCGGCCTGCAGGGCCTTCGCCTCCTCAAGCCCGAGTTGGGCGAGAAGATCGCCGTCTTCGGACTGGGCCTCATCGGCTTGCTCGCCGTGCAGATGCTCGTCGGCAGCGGCGCCGAGGTCATCGGTATCGACGTCGATCCCGGCCGGCTCGCCCTGGCGCGCAAGTTCGGTGCCACGACGGTCGATCTTTCGTCCGGCGCCGATCCCGTCGCGGCGGGCATGGCCTTCTCCGCCGGACAAGGGGTCGATGGTGTGTTGATCACCGCCTCGGCCAAGAACGATTCGATCGTCAGCCAGGCGGCGAACATGTCGCGCAAGCGAGGCCGGATCGTTCTCGTCGGCGTGGTAAACATGGAACTGAGCCGTGCCGAGTTCTACGAAAAGGAACTCAGCTTTCAGGTCTCCTGCTCGTACGGGCCAGGACGCTACGACCCGACCTACGAAGAACAAGGGATCGACTATCCCTATGCCTTCGTCCGCTGGACCGAGAAACGCAATATGGAAGCGGTGCTCGGCATGCTCGCCGCGGGGAGACTCGATATCGAGTCGCTCATCACGAGCCGCATTCCGCAGGCCGACGCTGCCCAGGCCTACGCCGCCCTGTCCGAAGATCGCAGCCAGATCGGCATCATTCTCGAGTATCCCGACGTTGCGCCTCCCACGACGACCGTGATCGAGCATCGGGGGACGGGCGCGACCGCAACGCCGACGAAGCCGTCTTCGGCCGCGCAGGCCCGCGTGGGGGTCATCGGCGCCGGCAATTACACGAAGATTCGCCTGCTACCGGAAATCAAGCGCACGAGCGCCGTGCCTGTCTCCATCGCCAGCGCCAGCGGAGTCACCGCGGCGCACGCCGCACGCAAGTTCGGTTTCGAAACCAGCACGACCGATTATCGCCAGATCCTCGACAATCCCCGCGTCGATGCCGTGTTCATCACGACGCGACATCACCAGCACGTGCCGATGGCGATCGATGCCCTGCGCGCCGGCAAGCACGTGTTTGTCGAGAAGCCGCTGGCGATCGATGCCGAGGGGCTCGCCCGCATTCGCGAGGTCTACGAGCAAACCACCGGGCTCGAATTGATGGTCGGCTTCAACCGCCGTTTCTCGGGGCACGCGGCCAAGATTCGTCAGTTGCTCGCCAGCCGCTCCCAACCGGCCACCCTGAACATGCTCGTCAACGCCGGCTACATTCCCGGCGATCACTGGATGCACGATCCGCGCATCGGTGGGGGACGCATCATCGGCGAGGGATGCCACTGGTTCGACCTGCTACGCTACGTGGTCGATGCGCCTATTGTCGCCGTGCAGGCGGCCATGATCGGCGACGTGCCGGGCGTGGAAACGCGCGACGACAACATGTCGGTCTCCCTCCTCTTCGCCGACGGCTCGTTGGGCAACCTGCATTACTTTGCCAACGGCCACAAGTCGTACACGAAGGAAAAGCTCGAAGTCTACTGCGAGGGACGCACCCTGCTGCTCGACAACTTCCGCAAGCTCACCGGCTATGGCTGGTCGAACTTCAAGAAGCTGAACTACTTCTCGCAAGACAAAGGACGCCGGCAAGAGATCTCGGGCTTCATCGACCGCGTGGCGCGCGGCGGCGCTCCGCTCATTCCCCCCAGTCACCTGTGGAACGTCACGGCGGCTACCTTCGCCGCGATGGACTCCGCACGCTCGGGCCAACGCGTCGAGCTGGCCGCCGAGGATCGAGGTTAGTTCGATGGCCGCAACCATGACGGGTACGGAAAACTCCCCCGCGCAGCATCCTTGGCAGGATTCATTCATCTGCGAGGTCGGCGCCGCGCGGAGCGGTACGAACTTCCTGGGCGAGGTACTCTCGCAACATCCAGCACTCGCCTACTGGCGCCGTCCCAAGTACATCTGGCGGCATGGCAATGCCTGGAAGCCCGACGACTGCCTGACGCCCGCCGACGCCAGTCCCCGCGTCGTGCGCTACATCCACCGCAAGTTTGGCGACTTTCTGCGGCAGTCGGGGCGCGAGCGGTTGTTGGTCTGCACGCAGGCGAACATCCTCTCGCTCGACTTCGTGAACGCGGTCTTTCCGCGCGGCAAGATCGTACACATCATCCGCGACGGTCGCGAAGTGGCGGCGTCGCAGGCCAAGGAATGGGAGATTCACAACTCCCTCACCAAGGCCAAGGGCTCGCGTCCCCCCTACTATCAACTCGTGGCACGCCGTGTCGCCGAGGTCCCGCCGAGCGATCTGCCCGCCTACTTGGCCGAGTTTCTCGGCACGACTTGGACCATGTTCGCCGGCAGCAAGTATCGTTACAGCATGGGACCCAAGATTCGCGACTGGCGCCAGTTGAAACGCACGATGGACCGCCTCGAGTTCACGGCCCTCACCTGGCGAGAATGCGTCTCCTCGGCGCGCGCCGTCGGCCGACAACTCGGGCCCGAGCGCTACTACGAGGTCAAGTTCGAAGACGTCGTGCATCGCCCTCGCGAAACGGTGCCGGCGCTGCTCGAATTCCTCGAGCTTCCCCCCTCGCCCGAGATCGAACGCTTCATCGAGCACGAAGTCGATCCTTCTGTCTCGGGCAAGTGGTTCGATCGCATCTCGCAACGCGATCTCGAAGAGCGGATTCTGCCGTACGTGGGAGATCTGTGCCGGGAGTTAGGCTATCTCGATGGCTGACAGCCCAGGCAAACAGAAACGGCGCCCCGACGGCAGTCCCGGCGAACGCTGGGTCATCGTCACGCAGTACTACCCGCCGGAGCCGGGCGCCCCGCAGATCCGTCTGCCCATGCTCGCCCGCGAGTTGAAACGCGCGGGGATCGACGTGCGGGTCCTGACCGGCATGCCCAACTATCCTGAGGGGGTCATCCACGAGGGCTATCGCGGCAAGTTCTTCCTCCGCGAAACGATCGACGGGATTCCCGTCTCTCGCGTGTGGCTCTACCCCGCGGTGGGACGCAAGCCGATCCGCCGCATCATCAACTATCTCACGTTCAGCTTTTTCGCCACGTTCTACCTGCTCTTCTTCATGCGAAACGTCGACGTGTTGTTCGTCGAGTCGCAGCCGATTTCGCTCGGCATGGCGGGGCTGCTCATGAAGTGGTTCCGCCGCGTCCCCTACATCTACAACATTCCCGACTTGCAGACCGACGTCGCCAAGCAACTCTCCTTTGTCGGCTGGAGGTTGCTGTTGTCGGTCGCCGTGTGGTTCGAGAACTTGTTCATGCGGCAGTCGTGGACCGTCTCCACCGTAACGCACCGCTTTATCGACTATTACGTCGAGCGTGGCATTCCCCGCGCGCAGATCAGTTTTCTGCCCAATGGCGCGGACACCGACGTGCTCCGTCCCCTTCACTACGATCGGGCCTATGCCGAAAAAATGGGCGTCGCCGGACGTACCACCTTCACCTACGCCGGTACCCACGCGCATTACCACGGCTTGGAAGTGCTGGTCGAAACGGCCCGCGTGCTCCGCGATCGGCCCGATATCGTGCTGCTGCTCGTCGGCAAGGGACCCGTGCGACCGGTCTTGCAGCAGCAGGCGGCCGAATACGGGCTGACGAACATCGTCTTTGGCGATTCCCCTTTCGCCGAGATGGTGCATCTCATGTCGATCACCTATGCTTCGCTCGTCGTGATGAAGGACGTGCCCGTGGCCGAGAAGATGCGTCTCTCGAAGACGTTTCCCCCTTTGGCGTGTGGCGTGCCGGTGGTGTATTCTGGCCGCGGCGAATCGGCCGACATGGTCGCCGAGCATGGCTGTGGCGTGCAGGTCCCCCCGGGCTCGCCTGAGCTGCTGGCCGAGGCCATTCTCCAACTGGCCGACGATCCCGCGCGGCGGGACGAAATGGGACGCCGCGGCGTGGAGTTGGTCGACCGAGAGCTGTCGTGGGCGAGTATCATTCGCAACTGGCTGGCCCAACTGAAGGGCACACCGCTGCCGGCGCCCGCGCAGGCAGATCGAGCAACCGTCGGCACGGCGACGCCGTCCGAGTCCAACTCGCGTGAAGGGAACTCATGACCACGGACGAATCATCCTCCTCTGCCCACGCGCCGCGGGGGAACGAGCCCTTCGTGCCGCGCACCGTCGCCCTGTTCGGACTGGGGTACGTCGGCTGCGTCTCGGCCTGCGCGCTGGCCGAGGCCGGCCACCGCGTCATCGGCGTCGAGGTCGTGCCGGCCAAGGTCGACGCCATCAATCGGGGTGAGGTCCCCTTTCTCGAACCGGGGCTGCCCGAACTTGCCAGACAGGTGGTCGCCTCGGGGCGACTCTCCGCGACCGACAACGCCGCCGCCGCCGTGGCCGAGGCGGACTTGTCGCTGATCTGCGTCGGCACGCCCAGCACCGAGACGGGACTCCCCAAGTTCGATCACCTCTACCGCGTC
Organism: Pirellulales bacterium; assembly: GCA_019636335.1. Lineage (NCBI taxonomy): Bacteria > Pseudomonadati > Planctomycetota > Planctomycetia > Pirellulales > Pirellulales bacterium. The sequence goes on along the minus strand of JAHBXR010000030.1, from coordinate 42,131 downwards.
TGCGAGTCGATCGGCGAGGCCATCCGCGCGAAGGACGCCTCGCACGATGTCGTGATTCGCTCGACCGTCTTGCCGGGGACGGCCGAGCACTGCACCTCGCTCATCGAGCAGGTCTCGGGCCGCATGGCGGGAGACGGTTTTCACCTGGTCATCAATCCCGAGTTTCTGCGCGAAGGGACGGCCCTGGCCGACTATCGAAATCCTCCCTTTACCGTGGTCGGGGCCGAAGATGAACGTGCCGCCCGCCGCATCGCCGCCCTCTATGCCAACGTCGCCGGCCCCTGCTTCATGACGGGACGCCGCGAGGCCGAGCTCGTCAAATACTCGTGCAACCTGTTCCACGCCGTAAAGGTCGTCTTTGCCAACGAGATCGGCCGCATCGCCAAGACCGCCGGCATCGATAGCCACGCCGTGATGGAAATCTTCTGTCACGACGACAAGCTCAACCTGTCGCGCTACTATCTCAAGCCCGGCTTTGCCTACGGTGGCTCGTGTCTGCCGAAAGACTTGCGTGCCATCGTGGGCTATTCGCGCGAGCGCCACGTGGCGCTCCCCATGCTCGAGCATGTCGCGGCCAGCAATCGCGAGCAGATCGAAAGCGCCTTCCGCCTCATCGAGCAGCAAGAGCAACGCAAGGTGGGGCTCATCGGCTTCTCGTTCAAGCCCAGCACCGACGACCTGCGCGAAAGCCCCCTCGTCATCCTCGCCGAAATGCTGATCGGCAAGGGGTATGATCTCAAGATCTACGATCCCCAGGTGGTCATTTCGAACCTGTTGGGCGCCAACCGCGGCTTCCTCGAAAAACACCTCCCCCATGCCGCCGGGCTGATTACCGACCAACTCGATGATCTGCTCGAATGGGCCGAGTGTCTCGTCGTCGGTAGCCCGCTCCGCGACGTGGGCCAGGTGCTGATGCAGGCACGCGAAGACCAGACGATTATCGACCTGGTGCGCGCCGCTCCCCGGGTACGCACCAAGGCCCGCTACCACGGTCTGGGCTGGGAGATTGCCACCACCGACGACTAAGGTGGAAAAAACGTCAGCCATGGCTCGTTGCTGAACCCGCGTGGCAGTGCCATTTATTCCCCTGACCTTGGTACCGAAGCACGCAGGATAGACGGGCGTGAAGCTGGCTCTTTATTTCCACACGCTGCGACACATGCGGCCGGTGCAAATCGGTTCGCGCCTTGCCCAGCGACTGCGCCGCCCCGCGATCGATCGCCGCCCTGCCCCGCCGCTACGGCCTACCGTCGGTGACTGGCTTGAGACCCCCGCGCGCGAGCCACGCATGTTCGCCTCCCACGGGTTTCGCTTTTTGAATCGCCAGCGCGAGCTGTCGTTCCCCGCGGGCTGGAACGATCCGGCCGTCGATCAACTCTGGCTCTACAACCTGCACTATTTCGAAGATCTCTTCGCCCGCGACGCCGCCGCGCGGCGTGCCTGGCATCTCGAGCTCGTCGAGCGCTGGCCGCGCGAGAATCCGCCGTTCGAAGGCCGCGGCTGGGACCCTTACCCCCTGTCGCTACGCATCGTGAGCTGGATCAAATGGTCGCTGGCCGGCGAAGTGCTCTCGGCGGCGGTGCTCGATTCGCTTGCCCAGCAGACACGGAATCTCGCCCAGCGGATCGAGTATCACCTCTTGGGCAACCATCTCTTGGCCAACGCCAAGGCGCTAGTCTTTGCCGGGTTGTACTTCGCCGGCGACGAAGCCGACCGATGGCTGCGGCAAGGTTGTGATCTGTTCTGCCGCGAATTTGCCGAGCAGATTCTGCCCGACGGGGCCCACTTCGAGCTCAGCCCGATGTATCACGCGCTCATCCTGGAAGATGTGCTCGATCTGTTGAACCTCTGGCAGGTCTACCGCGTGGCCCCCGAGTCGCCGTGGCGCGAACTGGCCACGCGCATGCGCCATTGGCTCGCCGCGATGTGCCTCCCCGACGGCCGCATCACGCTCTTCAACGACGCGGCTTTCGGCATTGCCCCCGAAGTGGCGGAACTCGACGCCTATGCCGCACGATTGGGACTGCCCCCCATCCCTGCTCCAACGGAAGGAATCACGCACTTGGCCGACAGCGGTTACGTGCGGCTCCAGCATGGCGACGCCGTAGCTGTCGTCGACGTGGGTGAAATCGGACCGGCCTACATCCCCGGACATGGCCATGCCGATGTTCTCGGACTCGAGTTTGCACTCGGCCCGCAGCGTGTCATCGTCAACTCGGGCACGTCCGTCTACTATGGTAACGACCGCCAGCGCGAGCGAGAGCGTGCCACGGCGGCACACAACTCGGTCGAGGTCGATGGCCACAGCTCGTCGGAGTTGTGGGGAAACTTTCGCGTCGCCCGGCGGGCGCATCCCTGCGGCTTGCGCGTGCAGGTCGAGGGAGAAACGCTGGTCGTCTCCTGCGCGCACGACGGTTATCGGCGTTTGCCGGGCCGTGTGACGCATCGGCGAACGTTCACCCTGGAGAAGCATACGCTCACGATCGAAGACCAGCTCGAAGGAAGCTACGACCAGGCTTACGCCAGATTCCACCTGCACCCCGAGGTTGTGGTGACTTTCCGCACCGCTAGCGAGTTCGAATTGCAGGCTGGCGCGTGGCAGATGGTCTTTACGACTAATGCCCGGGAATGCCGCGTCGAGGCGACGCAGTACCATCCCGAGTTCGGCCTGGCCGTGCCCAACCGTTGCCTGGTCGTGCCGGTCGAGCAAGGCCGCGCGACCTGCAAGTTTGCTTGGGGTTCTCAGCCTGCGGCGAAATGAAATCTCGACGAAACGATCAGGCGGTAGACCCATCCGTATCACGACAGAACCAACTGGCACGATGACCGCTCCACTCAAGCAACCCAAAGTCCCCTTCTTCCGGCCAGAGATCTCCGAGGAGGAGATCGCCGCGGTCGCCGAGACGTTGCGCTCGGGCTGGCTCACAACCGGCCCCCGCACGCGGCAGTTTGAAAGCAACTTTGCCGAGCGCGTGGGCGCCAAGCATGCCCTGGCCGTGAACTCCGCCACGGCCGCCCTCCACCTGGCGCTGAACGCCGCGGGCATTGGCCCCGGCGACGAGGTGATCGTGCCGACGATGACCTTCACCGCCACGGCGGAAGTGGTCGTCCATCAAGGGGCGAAGCCGGTCTTCGTCGACTGCCTGCCCGACACGATGAACATGGATCCGGCCTGCGTCGCCGCCGCGGTGACTTCGCGGACCAAGGCGATGGTGCCGGTTCATTACGGTGGCCAGCCGTGCGAGATGGATCGGCTGCTCGAGATCGCCGCGCAGTATGATCTGTGGGTCGTCGAAGACGCGGCCCACGCGCTGCCGGCCCAGTATCGTGGCCGCACCGTCGGCACGATCGGCGATCTGACCTGTTTTTCGTTCTATGCCAACAAGACGATCACCACTGGCGAAGGGGGCATGCTCACCACCGACGACGACGAGCTGGCCGAACGCGTGCGCATCCGCAGCCTGCACGGACTGAGCAAGGATGCCTGGAAACGCTTCAGTGCCGAAGGTTCGTGGTACTACGAGGTGGTCTATCCCGGCTTCAAGTACAACCTGACCGATACGGCGGCCGCGCTCGGACTGGGGCAATTGTCGCGTGCCGATGATTTCTGGCGCCGCCGCGAACGTTGTGCCGCGCGCTACTGCGAACAACTGGCCGACGTGCCGCAGATCAAGTTGCCGCGAGCGCAGGCGCACGTGCAGCATTCCTGGCACTTGTTCGTCATCCAGCTCGAACTAGAGCAACTCTCGATCGACCGCAATGCGTTCATTCGCCAGCTCGACGAGGCGGGCATCGGCACGAGCGTCCACTACATCCCGCTCCACATGCAGCCCTATTACCGCGATACGTTCGGCTATCGGCCCGACGATTTCCCCGTCGCGCGCGGGCTCTACGATCGTATCATCACGTTGCCGATCTATCCTTCGCTGCCGGACGAGTCGCTCCAGTACGTCGCCGATACCGTTCGCAGCATCGTCGCGGAGCACCGGCGGTGATTAAGCGGGCGTTCGATGTCGGTGTTTCGTTCGTCGGGCTGGTGCTGCTGGCGCCCCTCTTGCTATTGGTGACGCTGGCTGTGAAAGCCACCTCCCCCGGGCCGGTCTTGTTCCGTCAGGAACGCATGGGGCGCGGGCTTCGGCCCTTTCGCATCAACAAGTTTCGCACCATGGTCGTCGACGCCCCGCAGCGTGGCGCGGCCATCACCGCCGGCCGCGATCCCCGCATCACGCGCGTGGGGCACGTGCTGCGGATGACCAAGATCGACGAGCTCCCCCAACTCATCAATGTCCTGGTCGGCGAGATGAGCTTCGTCGGACCGCGTCCCGAAGTGCCTCGCTACGTCGAGATGTTCCGGCACGACTACGAAGAAATTCTGCGCGTGCGGCCAGGGATTACCGATCTTGCTTCCTTGAAATACCGCGACGAGGCGGCCCTGCTCGGCGCCGCCGCCGATCCCGAGGCCGAGTACGTCGAGAAGATCTTGCCCGACAAGATCGCCCTGGCCAAAGACTATATCGCTCGACAGTCGCTGGGGTTGGATCTCTGGATTATCGTGCAGACGTTTCTGGCCGTCGCGCGAGGATAGGGCCGCCGCCGTTTCACCTGGTCGTGCCGAACCTATAGCATCGAGAGCGGATCGACGTCGGTCACCCATTCCACGTCGTCCGGCGCGCGAAGATCTTCGAGCACTTGCCGCACGGCCGTTCGTAGTGCCGTGTCGTCGCTATCCTGCAACAGAATGTGATAGCGATACTTGCCACGCAGCTTCGCGAACGGAGCCGGCGCGGGACCGAGCACGCGTGCCTTGCTCTCGGCCAGCAGACGACGCAGCTCGTCGACCACCTGACCCGTGAACGCCGCCACGACCGGCTCCTGCACGCCACGTACGATCAACCGAATCATGCTGCCGAACGGCGGGTAGCACAACGCCTCGCGCATGGGCAATTCATAAGCCGCGAACTTGTCGCAATCGTGATCGATCGCCGCCTGGATCGCGGGATGTTCGGGGCTCACCGTCTGGATCAAGACGCGCCCCCCCTGCTCGCCTCGCCCCGTCCGCCCGGCGACCTGCGCCAAGAGTTGAAACGTCCGTTCCGAAGCGCGGAAGTCGGGCAGGTGCAACGACGTATCGGCATTGATCACCCCGACCAGCGTGACATTGGGGAAGTCGAGCCCCTTGGCGATCATCTGCGTCCCGAGCAGAATGCGCACCTCCCCCGAGCGAAAGCGCGCCAGTGCCGCCTCATGGCTGCCAGGACGTTGCATGGCGTCGGTATCCATGCGAATGAGCGGATAGTTCGGAAAACGCTGGTGGACCTCGGCCTCGAGCCGTTGCGTGCCCGAGCCGCTGTAGCGAATGCCACTCGCGCCGCACTGGGGGCAGTTGAGCGGGGCGGGCATCTGAAAGTCGCAGTAATGGCACAAGGCCATCTCGCCGTGGCGATGATGCGTCAGGGCGATCTCGCAGTGGGGACAATTCACCACTTCGCCGCACGACGGACACTGAATGTGGGTGGCGAAGCCTCGGCGGTTGAGAAACAGAATCACTTGTCCGCCCGCTTCCAACGCATGTTGCATCGCCACGTACATCCGCCGACCGATCGCCCCGCGCGAACCCTTCTCCGCACGCTCTTCGCGCAGGTCGATCGTGCCCACCGCGGGCAAGGGCCGGTCGAGTACGCGGCGCGGCAACTCGAGCAACCGGTACACGCCTTGTCTCCCCCGCTGCCAGCTTTCGAGCGATGGCGTCGCCGAGCCCAGCACCAGGGGCACGGCTTCGGCCCGCGCTCGTTCGATGGCCACATCGCGGGCATGATAACGCGGGGCAGAATCCTGCTTGAACGACGATTCGTGCTCTTCATCCACCACGATCAGGCCGAGATGGGGCGTGGGGGCAAAAATGGCGCTCCGCGCGCCGACCACCACCTGCACCTCTCCCGTCGCGATGCGTTCCCAGTGGCGGTGCCGCTCTGAATCGGTGAGATGGCTGTGCAACACGGCCACGTGGTCGAAGCGGGCCCGGAAACGCTGGCGCGTTTGGGGCGTAAGGCTGATCTCGGGCACCAGCACGATCGCCTGGCGACCGTAGGAGACGACCTCTTCAATAGCCCGGATATAGACCTCGGTCTTGCCGCTGCCGGTTACGCCATGCAGCAGTAACGTCTCGTAGCGGCGTCCCCGCAACGCCGCCAGAATCGTGTCGAGCGCCTGCTGCTGGTCGAGATTCAACTCGTGTCCCGAGTCGCGCTCGACGGCCGCCTCTTCGGCCTGATGCGTGCGGACGCGCTCGGTGCGGGCCGCGATGAGTCCCTTCTTGCGAAGCGCGTTGATGGGGGCCAGCGTACACCGACACGCCGAGGCAAGCTGCTGTGCCGTCAGCGGCGACGTCGCCGCGGCAAGATGCTCGATGACGATCGCCTGTTTGGCGGGCAGCTTCGACCGGTCGATCTGTTGGAGCGCGTCGCGGTTGACCGACAGAAATTGCGTGCCCCGCGTGCCGGCGTCCATGCGCACCCCCGCCGGGACGACCGCCTCGAGCACCTGCCCCCAGGGGCACAGATAGTGCTCGGCCATCCATTCCGTCAGACGCAGCATGGCCGGCGTCAGCAGGTGCCGGCGGTCGACCAGCTTCGAGATTTCCTTCAATCGCCGCGAGCTTTGTCGCGGCTCCAGCCTCACGCAGTATCCCTGAGCCACGCGATCTCCCCGTCCCAGCGGAACGCGGACCCGCATGCCGACGCGTAGCATGTCGCGAAGTCGCTCGGGCACGGCATAGTCGAACGGCTGGGCAGGGCCCGTCGGAAAAACCACGGTCGCCACGAGTTGCTCCACGGCATCGTCGACCTCCCAAGGGGCCGGCGCCGTCTCGAAAAGCTCTCGTTGTTCCCCGGACATGGTGGCTCGGCAATGGTGTAGCGGCGGCGCGCGTTGTACGATACCTCGTACGAGCAGCGTGGAGTTGAACAAGAATATTGTAGGGATGTTTTCGGCCTGCAAGCGGGCCGCGGGTTGCCATGCGTCTGGGAATCTACGGCGGTACGTTCGATCCGGTCCATTTCGGACATCTGTTGCTGGCCGAGTTCTGCCGCGAAGCGTGCCAACTCGACGAAGTCTGGTTCGTGCCGGCAGCCGTCCCGCCGCACAAACAAGGCCAGAGCGTATCGACCGCGGCACAACGGCTCGAGATGCTGGCCCTGGCCATCGGCGGTCACGAATCCTTTCGGGTCTGCTCGCACGAGATCGAACGGGGGGGCGTGAGTTATACCGTCGAGACGCTCGCGGCGATCCAGGCCGAGGATCCCGCGCGCGAACTCTTTTTCCTGCTGGGGGCCGATTCTCTCGTCGACTTGCCCCTCTGGCGCGAGCCGGCACGCATCTGCGAACTGGCCACCCTGGTCGTGGTCGCCAGAACCAGCACGCCGGAGCCCGACTTCGGCTGCCTGACGGGCATCGCCAGTCCCGAACGCATCGCCCATTTCCGGCGCCACCTGGTGCCGATGCCGCTTATTGAGCTCTCGAGCAGCGAGATTCGTCGACGCATCGGCGCGGGCCGCTCAATTCGCTTTCAAACGCCGCGGGCCGTCGAGAAATACATCGAAACGGCCACCCTCTACCAGGCCTGATTCGCGCGAACGGCTTGACGATTCCCCCCGCCTGCCGCGGAGGTGAGTGCGGCTAATGTCGCGGCGGGCGTTCGCCCGGACGTGGGCGGACAGCGACGACGATCGCCAGAGCGATCAGGACATAGAGCCCGATCACGATGAGAATTTGAATGCCGAGCATCGTACTACCCCCCTGCCCTCTCGGAGCCGCGTTGAGGAGGCCGAATCGGACGGCCCTCGCCGGCCGCCATCAGGTGCTCTTTGGCAAGCCGGCGACTTCCAAACACCTTAACTTGCCTTGTCTGTTTGTATTTTACGTAGTTTGACAGCCGCAGTGCTAGCAGATTTGCCTACTTTTGCGACTTGATGAACCGCAGGAACTGGGCGTCGATCAGCCGGAAATTGTCGCCGAACACTGCCGTAAAGTCGGCCATCCGTTGGGCAGCCGGGTAGGGCTGGAATTCCGTTCGATCGATCACGCGTTTCAGGTATTGCGCATACTTGCGCGGCTGCGTTTCAACCAGGTAATAGGTCAGCGCCCAGGCCTCGGCGTAGGCGGCCGCCGGATCGGCCGAGAAACGCTCGTCGGAAGCGATCAATTCCTCGAGCGAGTTCTCTTTGCGGGCCTGCTGCTCGATCATGGCCCGAAAGTCGCCAAACCGGCCCCGGTTCACCCGTTCGTTCTGCCGTGTGTGATTCCGCGAGTCCCAGACGCCGGAGGCCTCGAACATCGTGCCCAGCCCCTCGATCACCCACTTCGGCTGCGGCGCAAAACGCGTATGAATCCCCGTGTTGAAGGCCGATTGGTGCGTCGCCTCGTGGATAATCGTATCGGCGTCCTGTTCCCAGGAAGACTTGCCTCCCCCCGAGTCGTACAGCGCCACGCGGTTCGACATGGGAGAGTAGTACCCCAGCACGTTACGGCCGACGCCCGAGCCGTCGCGCGCGGCGTACTGCATGAATTCGCGCTGATTGGGAAACACGATCGCGACCATCGGGAACTCGGGTTCCTTGAGTTGAAAGTCGCGTACCTGGAAGTAGATCACGAACGAGCGATAGAGATCCTCGAACCGCCGACTCCATTGCGGACCCTTGCCGCTGGGATGGACGACAAGGTAATGCCCGGTCGAGGAAACCTCGAACTTGGGACCGAATTCCTTCTCGAGCTGGGCCCGCATGATCGTGGCGGGGTAGCTTTGAAAGCCGCTCGAAACCTGCCGCGAATCGGAGGCGTCGCGTGGCGGAAACTCCCACAGGCGGCCATCGCGAGCGAGCAGGTAAACGACCGATTTCGACCAGGCGAGTGGCATCCCTTCCAGACGGCGCCCCTCGAATTCGAGCTCGATCGTGCGGCGCGAGGGGCTGGCGGCTTCTCCCACCGCGGCGCTGCCCGCCATCGTCAGGCCGACGATCAAGGCCAGCCCAAGCTGTGCCGACGCGCTTCGCATCACGCTGCTCCCGGCGGTAAAATCATGTGGCCGCGTGGCGCGGAGCATCTGCCCCTGGCGCCACAGAAAGCCTATGACATCCCGTCCGGGGAGGCCGGCTGTGGACCGTTCGGCAGAGAGATCCAGAGTGTCTGGATCATCCTGGCCACCGCACGATCGGTATGACCCGCGCGACGCGCCCCTGCTCCGGAGAACAAGATGCTTGCGTTACTCGTCGCGGTGGCGGCCGTGGTGGCTCAGCCTGCCGGTGAGGCCCCCGACATCTCGGTCCAGGTGCGGCGGCTCGTCCGCGAACTCGATGCCGCCCAGCTCGACGTACGCGATCGCGCCGAGGCGGCGCTGGTCGAGTTGGGAATCGCCGCGCTCGATCATCTGCCGGAGTCCAGCGGTCGCCTCTCGGCCGAGGTCAAGCAGCGGTTGAATCGCGTTCGCGCCAAGCTCGAGCGCGAGCGAGCCATCGCCTCGTCTCAGGCGTCGCGCGTCACGCTCGAAGCCGACGAGTTGCCCCTCTCCGAGATCCTCGAAGAATTCAGCCGGCAGACCGGGAACAAGATTCTCGATTACCGCTCCGAGTTCGGCCAGGAAGCTGACGATCCCCGTCTAAAAGTCGCCTTTCAGAATGCCACCTTCTGGGAGGCGTTCGACCAGGTGCTCGACGACGCGGGACTGGCTGTCTACCCCTACAGCGACAACGACGAGCCGGCCATCGCGGTGGTGAATCGCAGCGCCTCGCAGACGTTGCGGCATGGCCGCGCCAACTATGTGGGGGCCTTTCGGCTCGAGGCGATTGAACTTTCCGCCCGGCGCGATTTGCGCGACCGTGCGAATCGCTCGCTGCATCTGCAACTCGAGATTGCCTGGGAACCGCGACTCGCACCGATTGCCATTGGCAACTCGATGGCCGATCTGACCGTGCGCGACGACGCCGGCAACTCGCTCATCGACCAGGGAGACGCCACGGCCGCCTACGACTTCGAGGCCTCGGTACCGCGGAACAGCACGTCGACCGACCTGGAGCTTCCCCTGGTGCCACCACCGCGTAGCGTCGAAAAGATCGCGCGGCTCGCCGGCAAGCTCAATGTCATGCTCCCCGGCAAACGCGAATCGTTCCGCTTCGACAACCTCGAAAAGTCCGACGGCGCCGAGCAACGCAAGGCGGGGGTCGTCGTCAAGCTCGACCGCGTGCGAAAGAACAACGAAGTCTGGGAAGTCCGCACCCGCGTGACCTTCGACGACCCGGGCGAGGCCCTGCAATCGCACCGCGACTGGATGTTCCAGAACGTCGCGCAGTTGGTTGATAACGCACGCGAATCGCTGCCGAATATCGGGCTGGAGACCTATCTGCAGACCGAAAATGCCTTCGGCATCTCCTACCTCTTCGATCCTCCGGACGGACTCGCGGGACAGGCCTACGTCTACGAGACACCGACCATGATCCTCAGCGTGCCGGTGGAGTACGAGGTAAAGGATCTGGAATTGCCGTAGAATGCGCTGCGGCAGAGAACGTGTTGCCGGGCTCCAGGAGTTCATCCCTGAGCTGATTTTGCTGTCGTGCCAGAATGGCTACGCTGAGCCGGAATAGGATTCGCCTGCCGTTCGCAGGTTTTCTCGCAACTCTAGACGCTGCCAACTATTCATGGACAGCAAACGTGCAGTTGCTCGGCCAACCGCCGTCTTGCCGACGATTGTCACGCCTTGCCACATAAAATGTTCCGCCCAGCGGTCGCGACGAGGATGATATAAGGGCACTAACTCACTCGATTCAGGATCGACGCTGGCGATATTAGGACCCTTGTGAAAGTTGCAGTGGTTGCACGCCAGTGCCAGATTCTCGAGTTGAGTCAAACCACCGTGCTGACGCGCAATCACATGTTCGATGTGGAAATTGACAAAACGTGAAGCAGCTTGTGGCAGGCAGCAGTATTCGCAGGTTTCTTGAGCGCGGTCACGTACAATCGCACGAAGTGACTGGTCCATTTTGTTCACTTGTGCAGCAAACTACGCGCATGGGCCTGCAACATGGCAATGACATCGATCGCGCTCAAATAGCCGAGATACTCCTCGCGTTCGCGATCGTCGAGCTGGCCTTCACTGGCCCGGTCCGCCAGGTAGTCGATGCGAGCCTGCATCGCTTCATCGGCGCGCATGGCGACAACTTTGGTGGCGACTTCCGGAGTAAGGCAGTCGGCGAATGGCTGCAAAAGTCGGTCGAGATGGACTGTAGCACTCATGATGTGGTCCAGGTTCGTAGACACTCTCCTCAAGTATCGTACCACCCCTATCTAGCCGACGCCAAATTCGGTTGCATTGCCGCAGAACGCCCTACGGCGGTCGTTGCCTAACACGAGGACCCCGGCGACTGTCGACGAATCTGCCCCTCCAACTCCCGCAGGTTCAGTGGATCGCTGGGGTCGAGCTTGAGCAAATCGGCAATCGTTTCAAGCGCCAGCTCATACCGTTCCAGCTCTCGCAGGCAGGCGCAGAGCCCCTTGCTGGCCTCGTAAAAGTCGCGGTTGCCAGCCAATTCGTACGGCAGCGTCCCACGCAGGCCCTCTTGGGGCAACGCCTTCCGACCGATCTTGTAAGCGTAGCCGAAATGGCCCCGCGCGAGCTTAACATCCCCCTCCAAAAGTGCGATCTCCCCCAGCAGCTTGTGCGCCGCGATGAATTCACTGCACCCGTCCAGCAACCACCGCAACTCGTCCTGGGCGATCTCGAACTCCCCCGCCGCGAGCATCTTCTGGACTTCTTCGATATCGTCCCGACGCTGCCGGGCACAACGCGGAGGGACCAACTCGAAACGGTCCGAGTTCTGCAGGCGACGATAATTCACGTCGCTCGAACTGCGCTTCGGTGGTGACGGCGCGGATGGGGATCTCGGGCCTTGCGAGGGCTTCCCGCGCGAGCGCTTCCCCCGGGGCGGGCCCCCTTTTTTCGGACGACGCTTCGAAGGTTCTGGCAAGGCTCGTACTCGTTCTGACGTAGCCACGGCTGGTCGGCGTGCGAATGTACGAAGGTAATGGACGCCGGGCGTTCCGTCCACGGCCGCCGGAGCGCTCGGTCGGCGATCCCCCGTTTGTGCGCAGGCAACCGCCGCGCTACAATCTCGCGACCATGCCCCGTGCCAAACGTGCGACTCCCGCAATTCCCGATCCCGCCAGCCATGCCTGGAAGCGGCAGCTTCGTCGGCGCTTGCTGGCCTGGTTCGAGCGGCACGCCCGCGATTTGCCCTGGCGCCGCACGCGCGATCCCTATCGCGTCTGGGTCAGCGAGATCATGTTGCAGCAGACCCAGGTTGCGACGGTGGCGAACTACTTTCCTCGCTTCATCGAGGCCTTTCCCACGATCGCCTCGCTGGCCGCGGCGCCCGAGTCGCAGGTCTTGCGACTGTGGGAGGGGCTGGGCTACTACCGTCGCGCGCGCCAGTTGCACCGCGCGGCGGGGGTTGTCCTCACCGAGCACGGGGGCCGCTTTCCCCAGGACGCGGAGGTGGTCCGCCGCCTACCCGGCATCGGCCGCTACACGGCCGGCGCGATCCTTTCCATCGCCTTCGACGCGCGCCAGCCGATTCTCGAAGCCAACACGCTGCGCGTGGCGAGCCGTTTGTTGGGCTACCGCGGCGATCCACGCGGCACGGCAGGGCAAAAAGTGTTGTGGCAGGCTGCTGAAGACTGGTTGCCGGATCAGCGCACCGGCGCCTTCAATCAGGCCTTCATGGAGTTGGGGAGCCTCGTCTGCAAGATTCGCGCCCCGCAATGCGACGCCTGTCCCGTGGCCGCGTTGTGCGTGGCGCGGCAGGCGGGACTCGTGGCCGAGATTCCACCACCGGCGACGCGCCCCGAAGTGGAAGAGGTCACCGAAGCGGCCATCGTCGTGCGGCGCGGCGGGCGCGTCTTGCTTTGCCGTCGCGACGCCTCGGGCCGCTGGGCCGGCATGTGGGATTTTCCGCGTGTCGCACTCCAGAAGAAGACGGCCGCCGATCGCGTCTGCGAGATTACCGCCTATCTGCGGCGTGCGACGGGGCTCGAGGTGGCGTTGGGCACGACGCTGGCCACCCTGCGCCACGGCGTGACGCGGTATCGCATCACGCTCGAATGCCTCACGGCCGAGGCCCTCTCCGGCCGCGCACGACCAGGCCCAGGCTGCGACAAGCTCGCCTGGGTCTACCCCTCGCAGTTGGGCGAGTATCCCCTGCACGTGACGGGGCGGAAACTGGCCCGCCTGCTTGCTCGCACGAGCGACTGACGCGTGGCGGGAATCCCCCCGTCCAGAGACTACCGACGTTGTCCGGTCGGTTTGAACCATCCGCGCAAGCGACTGGCCTGTTAATAAAGCCCCGCGCCAAAGGACTGCGGCGGGTCCTGCCGCGTCTGGCTTTGCTGCGAGCGTTGTTTCTGATGCGGCGTCTGCGGCTGGTTGCTGTGCTTGCGATGTGGTCCGTGGTGCGGGCCCTTCAGTCCCTCGCGCTCGCCCACCGTCTGCGAGGTGGTCTTGGCCGCCGCTCGCTGGATCTGGGCGGGATCGAAGGCCTCGGCCACATAGTCTTCGTGATCGAAGTCGTCGTAGTTCGAGACGTAGCCCGGCAGCTTGGCCTTCTCTTGCTCATCGTGGAAGGCGGCGATGATGCGAGACTGGATCAACTCGCGACACGTGGAATTGATCGGGTGGGCGATATCGGCGTAGAGCTTGGCCCGCCCGTTGTCGTCGCGCAGGGCGCGGTCTTCTTTGAGCCGCAGACCGCACTGATTGCAGAAGGCAGCACGCAGATGGTTCTTGCAGCCGCATTGTGGGCAGCGCGAGGTCAACTTGCGACTCGGCATCGCCACGAAGGGTCCGTTCGTCCCTTCGATGATCTTCAGATCGCGAATGACGAAGCAGTCGTCGAAGGTGATCGAGCAGAAGGCCTGCAGCCGGTCGCCGGCTTCATCCATGAGCTTGATGCGGACCTCGGTGATTTCCACGGCCGTTCTCCTTCACTGGGGGGGCGCGTCTAGCGGCAAGCGCGAACGGCGTAGACCTGACCCAACCCACGCGCCCTCAAGCGCGCGGCAACGTGCTGGGCCTGCCGAGCATGACGGACGAGTCCGAAGTAGGACGATCCGCTGCCACTCATCTGGTGCCCTAGCACATCTAGTCCAGCAAACGCGGCGTTCAACCGCCTGATCCATGGCGACAACGATTCGGCCGCCGGTTGCAACCGGTTGTGAAACAGACGGCCGGCCGACTCCACTTTTCCTCGCCGAAGAGCGTCGACCAGCGGCGCAGCATCCCGGGCCTGCTCGGCCGGCCGACAAACACGAAACACGTCGGCCGTCGAAAGTCCCACCGGGGGGCGCACGACGACGAAGTGCAGATTGGCAGCCAGCTCGAGCGGTTCAATCCGCTCCCCCCGGCCACGGCACATCGCCGGTCCATCCCCCAGAAAAAACGGCACGTCGCTCCCCACCTCGGCCGCGAACTGCAACAGCTCGGTCCGAGGCAACCCCAACCGCCAAAGTCGATCGGCGGCCACCAGGGCAGCCGCTGCATCGCTCGAGCCCCCGGCCAAACCCGCCGCCGACGGAATGCGCTTCACCAGATGAATGCGAATCCCTCGCCTCAGGCCGGCCCGCTCGCGGAGCAGCCACACCGCTTTCACTGCGCTGTTATCGGTTCCCTCCGGAAAATCCTCGGTTTCGAGCTGCGCCTCGGCGCGATAACCGACGGCGAACTCGCACGTCAACGAAATCTGTCCGTGCGCGTCATCATGCACACGCAACGTATCGAACAAAGCGATCGGCACCAGGAGCGTTTCCAGCTCGTGATATCCGTCGCTGCGACGACCTAACACCTCGAGGAACAGATTCAACTTGGCCGGCGCCGAGACCTCAACGCCTTCGGACCACTCGCGAACATACATGCGTTCCGGCTTTCCCCACTCTCGAAGAACGAATGGAAGATGACTGGTCGTGCGGAAAGCAGATCGCCTACAAGGTTCGTCGGATTCTCCGTACTTTCGTGTACCTCTCCGACCGTTCGGCGAGTAGAACACTCGCCCGCTACTGAAAAGATCGGCGAAATGCCGGGCAGTTCGCCAAACTGGTCCGGAATTCTAGCCACCCCATTTCGCGTGGTCAATCTCTGATCGCCTCCCCCGCGTTTTCACGCTTCTCTTACGCGATGTTACAAATCACGCGCCTCACCCGGACCAGGGCCATTGTACTGCCCAAACTCACCCCGTCGTGGCTCACCGCGCAACCACGATGCACCCACCTCTTTCATCGGCTGTAAAGACAGGCGAAGTATTGCACGAGCGTGCAGTGCAAGTCCGCACGTTGGCCGGGGCTTCGGATTGAGCGTCGCCCGAACCAAATTCCGACCCTCGCTAAGGGTTTGCTTTAGCTGGCGGGAGAACTATTCGTCCCCCGCGGATTTTGGCTTCGACTCCAGACTCGCGCAGACCAGTTCCTTGTCGTTGCGGGCAAAGACATGCCGGTACGCATAGGCCGGGTGCGCCCAGCAGACGCCGTCGCGCCGGGCAAGCTGATCGGTCGTCGGATCGAGCAGCTTCGTGCGGCTGATCTCGTCGAAGCCCTCGGGCGTGAGACGGCTGATGATCAACTCGCCCCGCTCGTTGAACATCCAGATGCGGCCGTCGTTCTCGACCATGTGGATCGTGCTCCAGCGATTCTTCGGCGTGGCCGTGAGATTCTCCCACACGCGGTCCCCAGTCGCCGCCTCGAGACAACGCAACTCGCCATAGCTATCCACACCGTAGACGTAGTCCCCCTTGAGATAGGGCGTGCTGATGATCGAGTGCAAACTCTCCGTGTGATTCTCATCGGGCCCCAACCGCCGCCAGATCTGCTCCACCGCTGGCTTGTCGGGCAGCAGCAGCAGCATGAGCGACCCGTCGTAGAACGACGACACAAAGAGCTTGTCGCCGTCGACCACGGGCGTCGTGATGGCGATGACCATCCGCGTCGGCATAAAGGGATGTTGCCAGTAGACGCTCCCCGTTTTCGGATCGAGCCCCGCCACATGGTCTCCCGTCCAACAGACGAGCACCTGCTTGCCGGCCTGCTCGATCAAGATTGGCGCCGAGTACGAGGCTCGATCCTCAAGCGCCTTCCAGCGTTCTTCCCCCGTCTGCTTGTCCCAGGCGACGATGCACGCCCCCTCCGCGCCGCCAATCTGCGCGATGACCAGATCGTCGACCACGATCGGCGAGGCCGAGATGCCCCAGATCGGCATCTCGATGCGATACTCCGCATGGCAATCATGTTGCCAGAGAATCTTCCCCGTGGCGGCATCGAAACAGAACAAGTGCCCCATCGTACCCAGCGAGTAGGCGCGTCCGTCGTCGACGATGACCGAGGCGCGTGGGCCAGCCTGATAGCCGACATTGCTGTAGTCGCAGTCGTACGAGTGCAACCAGATTTCCTGGCCCGACTTCCAATCGAAACAATGCACGCGTTCGATCTGTGCCGGCTCAAGGACGCGGTCCGTGACATAGACCCGACCATCCGCCACCGTGGGTCCGCTGTAGCCGCTCGAGATCGGCACGCTCCACTTCAAGGGCAGCCGCTCGACGTCGAACTTCTCGACAACGCCATCCTCACGCCACACACCATCGCGCTGGGGACCCCGCCACTGCGGCCACTCGTCGGCCGAAGAAACCACGGGCACAAACATTAGACAAAGCGCAGCGAGACGAGCAGCGTGCAGATTCATAGCCGTGGCAACTCCAAGAACTCGAACGAGACCTTGCTCAGTATAGGGGGCCTATCCCGGCTCGTCCTAGAAACGGGAAAAACGGGTGTGTTCTGGGTTGGTGTTACTGGGGGGCTTGCCTAAGAACTGCCCCGCCGCTGCATCCGGTGGGTTGTTTCCTAACTCGGTGTTGCTGACTCGTCATCCGCCTCCGGCACCGTTACGCGACGAATTCTATAGCCCTCCCACAGCAGTGCCGCTCCTACTAGCGCGAACACGACCCCGAAAACTATGCTCGGCCAGAATACGAATCTCGTATCCCGCACAGGGTTGAAAGCGAGAAGAAATGGCACCAGCAAGAGAGGGGTCGACAGGCAACAGGAAAGCATCGCGACGATGTAAAGCAGCAATCCGATTACCTGCCATCCAAACCCCGACCGAACGGTCCTCGTTGCTTCCTCGGTTCCTGGTGCCACGGGCGGTTGGTATGGGTTCTCGTCCATTCCCGCATTCTAAACCCCATCTTGCACGTTTGCTGAATTGCCGGCACACGGGTAATCCCCGTCTCGGAACCAGCGCTCCGAAAGGAATCCACCAAAAACGGGGCTTAAAGAGGCACAATTCATCCCGGCAGTCCCCCCGCTCGCAGAGTAGAATAGCCTAGATATTCCACCAACCGTCCCGCTGCCATCCACGCTGCCCACCTCGATGGATAGCCCCGCTCCAGAGTCTCCCGCCGCATCCCCGGCCGGGTCGCATTCCTCGCCAGGCATCCTGCTGCGCCTCGAAAACGTCTCCAAGACCTTCCGCATGGGCGAGGTCGAGGTGAAAGCCCTCAAGCACGCCACGCTCGACATCTACGAAGGCGAACTGCTCGTCCTGCTCGGTCCGAGCGGCTCGGGCAAGTCCACCCTGCTCAACATCCTCGGCGGACTCGACACCCCCACCAGCGGACACGTCTGGTTTCGCGGCCAGGACCTGGCCAACCTCTCGCCGCGCGAGTTGACCCGCTACCGCCGCGACACCATCGGGTTCGTCTTTCAGTTCTTCAATCTCGTGCCGACGCTGACCGCGCGCGAGAACGTGATGGTCTCGACCGAGATCGCCCGCGCGCCACTCGACGTCGACGAAGCGCTGCACCTGGTCGATCTGGCGAAACGCAGCGATCACTTCCCGTCACAGATGTCCGGCGGCGAGCAACAACGCGTGGCCATTGCTCGCGCCGTGGCGAAGAATCCCGAACTGCTCCTCTGCGACGAGCCGACCGGCTCGCTCGACGTGCGCACCGGCAAGATGGTGCTGGCGCTGTTGGCCGACCTGCGCCGCAAGCTCAACAAGACCGTCATCGTCATCACGCACAACGTGGCCATTGCCCACATGGCCGATCGGGTGGTGCGCATCAGCTCAGGCGAGATCCACGACATCACCGTCAACGAGACTCCCTCCTCGGCCGAGGAGGTCGACTGGTGAGTGTCCTGGACGTCAAGCTCCGGCGCGAGCTGCGGCATTCGGCAGGCCTGCTCCTGGCCATTGGTAGCATCATCGCCGTCGGCGTCGCCTATCTTGTCACCACGCGCTCCGCCTATCAGAACCTCAGCGATGCCAAACGCGTCTACTACGCGCAATGCCGCATGGCCGACTTCTGGATCGATTTGAAGAAAGTACCCCTCGCCGACCTGACGTCGCTGGGCGAGATCCCCGGCGTGAGCGAGTTTCGACCGCGGATCCAGTTCTTCGCCACCGCCGACGTGCCGCGCGTCCTCGAGCCGGTCAACGGCCTGGTCCTTTCGCTCCCCGATCGGCCGCGGGCGGTGATCAACGACATCGTGCTGCGCCGCGGCAGCTACTTCACCGACAACCGCGACAACGAGGTGATCGTCAGCGAGGCCTTTGCCCGCGTTCACAATCTGCATCCCGGCAGTTGGATCCACCTGCTGCTCAACAACCGTCGGCAAGACCTGTTCGTCGTCGGCACCGCCATCAGCAGCGAGTTCGTCTATATGCTGGGGCCGGGCACGTTCATTCCCGATCCCGAGCATTTCGGCGTCTTCTATCTCAAGCAAAGTTACGCCGAAGAAGTCTTCGACTTCGACGGCGCCGCGAATCAAGTGGTCGGCGTTCTGACCCCCGAGGCCCGCGCACGCCCGCGCGAAACGCTGCGCCGGCTCGAGCTGGCCCTGGCCCCGTACGGCGTGTTCAACACGGTCTCGCTCAAGGACCAGTCGTCGAACATGTACCTCAGCAACGAGATCCAGGGGCTCGGCACCTTCGGCTCGGTGATGCCCCTGATCTTTCTCACCGTGGCCGCCCTCGTGCTCAACGTCCTCATGACACGACTCACCGAGCAGCAACGTATCGTGCTCGGCACCTTCAAGGCGCTGGGCTATTCGAGCGCGACGATCATGTTGCACTTCCTCCGCTTCGGACTCGTCGTGGGGCTCATCGGCGGACTCATCGGGTGCGGGCTGGGCTATTGGTTCGCCTCGTTCGTCACCGGCATGTACCGCCAGTTCTACGAGTTTCCCGAGTTGCCTAATCGCATCTATCCCTGGACCTATTTCGGCGCCGTGGCGATCAGCCTCACGTTCGCCATGCTGGGCACCTTGCAGGGCACCCGTCACGTGCTGCGTCTGCAACCGGCCGAGGCCATGCGTTCCAAACCTCCCCGCCAGGGAGGCGCCATTCTGCTCGAACGCTTCACCTGGTTCTGGAACCGGCTGACCTTCGACTGGCGCATGGTGCTGCGCAGCGTCGTACGCAACCGCGTCCGCACGGGCGTGGGGCTCTTTGCCGCCGCCATGGGATCGAGCCTGCTCGTCTGTGGCTTCTGTCTCGTCGCGGCGACGTTCGAGCTGGTCGATATCGAGTTCCGGCAACTCTTGCGCAGCGACGTCGACCTTACGTTCAAAGAGGCACAGTCGATCGATGCCCTGCGCGAGGCGCGCCGTCTGCCGGGCGTCGACGATGCCGAACCCGTGTTCAGCGTGTCGTGCATGTTCGAGAACGGACCGCGACAACGTCTCGGAGCGGTCCGCGGCTTGACGCCGGGCGCTCAGCTCACCGTGCCGCGCGACGGCGAGGGCCGCCCTCTACGCGTGCCCGAGGTAGGGCTGACGATGAGCCGCAAGATGGCCGAGTTGCTCGGTCTGAAGCCCGGCGACATGGTCACCGTGCGCCCGATCCAGGGCTTGCGCATTCCGCGCCAGGTCCCCGTCGTGCAGATCACCGACACCTTCATGGGACTCAACGTCTACGCCGACATCAACTACCTGAGCCACCTTGTCTACGAAGAGTCGGCCACGAGCGGCGTGCAGCTCAAGACGCAGTCGAACCGCGCTGCCCGTGCGGAACTCTTTGCCGCGCTCAAGCAATTGCCCGCCGTCGAGGCCGTCAACGTGCGCAGCGACCTGATCGAGAACCTGCAGAACACCGTGCTCAAGAACCTGCAGGTGATGATCTCGATGCTGGTCCTCTTCGCCGGCGTGATCTTCTTCGGCAGCATTCTGAATGCCTCGCTGATCAACCTGGCCGAGCGGCAACGCGAAGTAGCCACCTTGCGCGTCTTGGGGTACGGCGAGTGGCAGATCGGCGGCTATTTCTTCCGCGAAAGTCTGCTCGTGAACCTGGCCGGCACGCTCCTCGGCTTCCCGCTCGGCTACGCGATCACCTTCGCCATGGTCCTGGCGTACAATAATGAGTTGTTGCGCATTCCCATGGTATTTCCGCCCACGGCCATCCTGTGGACCATGCTGTTGAGCATCTTTTTCGGGTCGCTGGCGCACGTGTTCGTCCAACGGTCAATCAACCGCCTGGACTGCGTCGAGGCCTTGCAGATGAAGGAGTGACGGCCGAGAACCGTCTTTGGAGCGAGAGGCTATGAAACGCATCATCATCCTGGCTGCCGTGGTTATCCTGCTGGCGATCGGTGGATTTGCCTTCAGCCGGTTGTCGACCGGGGTGCCCGTCGAGGCCGCTCGCGCCCAAGTCGACAAGATCGCCGAGTTCGTCGACGAGCAGGCCAAGACGCGCCTGCCCACGGTCTACGAGATCACCATGCCCTTCGACGGGCGAATTCTCCCCATCGAGTTGACCGAGGGGATGCCGGTCTCCCAGGGGCAGTTAGTGGCGCAGCTCGTCCCCAAGGATGTCGAGCTCGACGTCGCCGCCGCCGAAGCCGCCGTCTCGCGGCTCGATGCCTCGCTCCGCGAGAACAACGATATCAGCGTCGAGGAAACGACCCTCGCGCAGACGAAGCAGTTCGTCGAGTCGATGGACCGCACCGTCGAGGCCGCAACCGAACGGCTCAAAGCGGGCGAGGCCCGGCTCGGCTACGCCGAAAAGAATCTCGGCCGCGTCCAAAAGCTGGCCGAGCAGAACGTCAAGAGCGCCGAGGAACTCGACCAGGCGCAGACGCAGTTCGTCGAGCGCAACGTCGAGTACAAGCAGGACAATCTCACGCTCCGTGCGATGGAGGCCATGCAGGCCGCCACGGCCCTCACCCCCACCATGGCCCGGCAATACATCGATCGCAAGCGACTGAGCGGCGACGTACTCGAACGCCAAAAGCTCGAGGCCGAGATCAAGCTGCAGCAGGTCGAGCAGGACAAGCAACGCTCGGTCATGGCCAGCCCCGTCAGCGGCACCATCCTCGAACGCCACGTGACGAACGAACGCCCCGTGGCGGCGGGCACCGTGCTCGTCTCGATCGGCGACCTGAGCCAACTCGAGGTCGAGGTCGACGTGCTCAGCCAGGACGTGGTGAACATCAAGGAGGGAGACACGGTCGAATTCATGGGACCCGCCGTCGGCAAGCCCACGGCGCACGGCACGGTCAAGACGATCTACCCCGCCGGCTTCACCAAGGTCAGCTCGCTGGGGGTCGAACAGCAGCGCGTCCGCGTGATCGTGCAGTTTCTACCCGAGGATCTCCAACGGCTGCGGAGCGAACGTGGGCTGGGGGTCGGCTATCGGCTCGACGCGCGGATCTTCACGCGTTCGAAGCCCGAGGCGCTCGTCGTCCCCCGCTCGGCCCTCTTTCGCGGCGCGGACGATGGCTGGCAACTTTACGTCATTCGCAATGGCGTCGCGCGCCTGCAGCCGGTGAGCGTCGGGCTGATGAACGACCAACGCGTCGAAATCACCCAGGGAATCGAGATCGACGATCTCGTCGTGCTGGCCCCCGAGACGACCCTCACCGACGGCACCCGAGTCATCCCCGTCGTCCGCGACTAGCAACCCAACCCGACGAGCTTTTCAACGCAAAGGCGCGAAGACGCAGAGACGCAAAGAGTTTTATCCGTTAGGGATTTTACACCTGATAAGAGTTCGTAGTGCTTGTGGTAATCCTTCAGCGTCGTATCACCACAACGACCTACGACACAAAGAAGAACAATGTCTTCCCTTTGCGTCTTTGCACCTTCGCGTCTTTGCGTTGAAATCCTTCCAAAGTTCGACTCGAGATTCAAGCAGACTTGCGCAACCCCAAAGCCTGGGTAATCACCGGGTCGGGCGCCTGACTCAGCGCTTGCGGATCGACCCGCAGCGCCTCGAGCACCATCGCGAGGTGTTCCTCGGGCCCCACCGCCAAGTCGATAAAAAGCCACTTCTGGCCACGCAGCTCGCAGGCGCCGCCGCCGCTCCCCCCCAACCACTCTTGTCGCACCCGATACCCTAGTCGCTCGGCTAGGGCCAGCGCTCGTTCGAGCAGATCCACCGTGTGCATCCTAGCTTCTCCAATTGAACGACTTCCCTGCCGTCAGGTCCGCGCTAGCAGACCAGTTGCCGGGATTATAGCCACCTCCGTTGCAGTCGCCCACGCTGCTTCGACGATACGACCATGTCTCGATAACAAGGGGCACGCGCAAGAGTTAAGTGACAGCCGACAGGCAAGCGAGCGAGACCGGCCGTGTCGCGGAAGGTTGCGCGGAGTGGGTGGTTTTCTCGACGCCGGGTTTGTCGACGGCCAACGCAGGTGGAGAACGGTTGCATGTCAGGCGGAGACGTCGATCGCTTGAGTCTCGAAGAACAAGTCGCGGTCCTCAAAGAGCGTCTCGCCCATGCGCAGCGCTTGACCGCCCTGGGCGAGCTGGTGGGCACCACCACGCACGAGTTCAACAACGTGCTTACCACCATCATCAACTACGCCAAGATGGGCATGCGCCATCGCGACGCCGCCACGCGCGACAAGGCCTTCGAAAAAATTCACGCCGCCGGCCAGCGCGCGGCCAAGCTCACGACCGGCATCCTCGGCATGGCCCGCAATCGCTCGACGTCCTTCGAGCCGACCGATCTGGTCCGCATCGTCGAGGACTCGCTCGTGCTGCTCGAACGCGAGATGACCAAGTACAAGATCGCCGTCGACACGCAGCTCGAACCCGTGCCCAAGGTGCTGGCCAACGGCAACCAGATTCAGCAGATCCTGGTCAACCTGCTCATCAATGCCCGGCAGGCCATGCCCAGCGGCGGACGCGTCATCATCAAGCTGCGGCACGACGCCGACGCGAACATGGTCGATCTCGTCGTCCGCGATACCGGCTGCGGCATGCCGCCCGAGACGCTGCACAAGATCTTCGACCCGTACTTCACCACCAAGAGCGGGCCGGATGCCAGCGGCAAGGGGGGCACCGGCCTGGGGCTCTCCATGTGCCGCGAAATCATCGAGGCCCATCACGGCAAGATTCGCGTCGAAAGCACCGTCGGCAAGGGCACCGCCTTCACGCTCAAGCTACCGGTGCTCGAAGCCACGCCGCCTCGCCCGGCTCCCCGTTTCCCCACCGTCGAGGGCCTCGCCACACCCCCAACATCCGCCGATCAAAACACCGGCTAACGATGCCTCACGCAGATGTTGCCAAGCCCTCGGCAATCGATCGGCTCATCTGGGTGCCACTGGCTCTGCCAGTGCTCTTCGACTCGAGCACAGCAACCAGCGGGAAATATCCGAGCTGACGCCTTCCTGATAGCCCCAGAAGGGGCGATCTCGAGCGTCGCTCGACTCTTCTCGGAAAAGACAACCAATCACCCGGATCACACTGGCAAAGCCAGTGGCACCCAGAGCTCGACTCGACATCAATCGAAGAACTCGGGCACGAGACGAGGCTTGGCCGTAACGCCATTTGTTAATACGGCGCCGGCATCTCTTCGGGCACGGGCGGTCCGCCCCAGATCTCCGGCGCTCCACCCCACCAGCCGCCAGGCGACTGGCACCCCTGGCCACCGAGTCGCGCGTTGATCTTTTCTAAGATCCGTTGCTCGAGGGCCGGATCGCGCCCCAGCGGGATCCACCCCAACTCCGTCGGCTGCATCCCCACCGGCTCGCTGAAGCCCTGCGGCGCACTGTCGTTGCGGAAGCTCGCCATGCCCGCCGTCGAATGCTCGGGCCGCTTCAGGTCCTCGAGTTCTTTGAACACCGCTACGTCGACCACATAGCCCTGCGGCGCGGGAATGACCCGCACGATCGCAAAGCGGCGGATCGTCTGCAGCGTGGCCAGCGTCCGCTCGTACGAGCCGACCGAGTCCTTCCGCCACGGCTCGAAATAGGTCGCCCCCACGACGGGGAAGGTGTTGATCCGCCCCTCGGTGATGACATCGCCCACTTGGCGGACGCGGTCCTCGCGCTGGATCTCGAAATAATCGTCCACGACGTCGACGATCTGGTCCCAGGCAAAGTCGGGATTGCTGACCGGCACCAGCGTCTGATTGGCGATCGGCACATGATCTGGGGGCGGATTCCAGGCGCAGCCGGCGAGCGAGGCCAGCCAAGCCGCCACGAGGATCCCCTCGCTGACGCTTCGGGTTGCGAAGGAGCGCAGCATCGATAAAGGTTCTCGGAACGCCTGTCAGCGCGGAACAGCAAGACGAACGTGACCAGCAAAAGACCAATGCCAGAAGTGGTTTTCGGCCGTCCGGGGCCCTGGGCATTGGGGGCGGTAGTGTCGCGAAATCGGTTTCCCCGGACAAGGCCAGCCATGCGAGCTGCTAGCAGCCCCCACAAGCACCCGCGCGGCGAGCGGGACGAGGACGCGGCCGCCGTCATCGCAATTATTGCTTGACAAACGGGTTAGATACGATTGCAATCAATGGAGAGCACGTCTTACAGGTACTCTCCAGCATGGGCACTTCGCGCCTCGTAGGTCAGGTACTCCGTACCTGACAGAGCAAGGCGAACGACGCGACAAGTCGAGTCAGGAACGTTTCCCGGCCAGGAAACGCTTCTCAGTCGCCAGCCGCGTCACGAAGTGCCAGGTACGGAGTACCTGGCCTACAGCGCGCCGGCGGATCTCAGGGCGTTCGCCGGTGGTTGATCGTCGTGCTCCGGAACAGGCACTTCTATGATGAAGAGAGACGCCATGCCAGCGCCCACGCTCCGCGCGCTCTTTGTGAACCTCGCCCTCCGTAGGTCAGGTAGCCCCCTACCTGACAAGAGCGAAGGGGCAAGCTCGGCCCCTTCGATGGAACTCAGCCAACCCCGGGTGCCACTGGCTCTGCCAGTGCTCTGCCAAGTCGAGCAACCGTATGCCAAGTCTGCAACGGCAGCCGCGCGCCAGGCTCGACTCGAACAATCGAAGAACCTCCTCACTTCAATTCACCAGACACTGGCCGTGCCAGTGGCACCCAGAGCCGAGCCGCGCTCGTCCGATCAAGTGTCAGGTACGGGCTACCTGACCTACACGTATCACCGGCCCGCAAGACCGACTCGTAGGTCAGGTAGCCCCCTACCTGACAAGAGCGAAGGGGCAAGCTCGGCCCCTTCGGTGGGACTCAGCCAACCCCGGGTGCCACTGGCTCTGCCAGTGCTCTGCCAAGTCGAGCAGCCGTATGCCAAGTCTGCAACGGCAGCCGCGCGCCAGGCTCGACTCGCACAATCGAAGAACCTCCCCACTTCAATTCACCAGGCACTGGCCGTGCCAGTGGCACCCAGAGCCGAGCCGCGCTCGTCCGATCGAGTGTCAGGTACGGGGTACCTGACCTACACGTATCACCGGCCCGCAAGACCGACTCGTAGGTCAGGTAGCCCTCTACCTGACAAGAGCGAAGGGGCAAGCTCGGCCCCTTCGATGGGACTCAGCCAACCCCGGGTGCCACTGGCTCCGCCAGTGCTCTGCCAAGTCGAGCAACCGTATGCCAAGTCTGCAACGGCAGCCGCGCGCCAGGCTCGACTCGCACGATCGAAGAACCTCCCCACTTCAATTCACCAGGCACTGGCCGTGCCAGTGGCACCCAGAGCCGAGCTCCGCTCGTCCGATCAAGTGTCAGGTACGGGGTACCTGACCTACACGTATCACCGGCCCGCGCCGCGGTTCCGCGCGCCTTCTGCCCGAGCCGGCTTCACGCTGCTCGAGGTCCTCGTCGCCACGGTCCTGGTGCTCATCATGCTGGCAACGGTGGTCTCGGTCTTCGCCAACATGTCCGACAGCATGCGCGACAGCCGCGCCATGATCGAAGTGAACGACCGCCTGCGCTACACGAAAGATCGCCTGCAACTCGACCTGGCCGGGGTCACGGTGACGATGCTGCCGCCACGACGCCCGGAAAGTGGCGAGGGGTACTTCGAGTACATCGAAGGACCAATCGGGCCGATCCTTCAGCCAATGATAGATGCCGACGAAGATGGCGTTCGTGACACGCCTGAATCAACTATCGGCGATACCGACGATATCTTGATGTTTACCACGCGTAGTTCGGGTGAGTCATTTATTGGAAAGGCTCAGACTGGGAATGGCACCGCGCAGTCCCAGGTCGCCGAAGTCTGTTGGTTTTTGCGTGGAACGACGCTCTATCGTCGGCAATTGCTCGTAGCACCCGGATTAGAAACAACACTGACAGGAGCGTGGGCAACGAGTCCTGGTTTCTACGCGAACAACGACATTTCCGCACGGCAACAAGGCGGAACCCATGATTGGCGCACAGGCGGAACAGCGCCCTTCACTTTGCGTCTCAATACGCTTGGAGATCTGACGAAACGCGAGAATCGTTACGGACACCAGCCGTGGGCTTTTCCACACGATGCGCGATTCTGGGGCGTGCTGGGCTTGCCGACGCTTCGCGAGTGCTCGTCCACAGCATGGCCGTTTCCGCTCACGCAAGGATTGGTGGGGGGTGCGACAGATACGGATTCGCCGTACTATGGTGCCACTCAGCAATATATTATCCCGAGTTTTGGTGGCACCGCTGCGACCGTGCTGCCAACTGCCACGCTCGAAGATGGGGCGTCAGTGAACCCACCAGTGGTCAATCTCGTCGGCGTGTCGGATCCGTGGAGCATGCGATTTCCATGGCAAACTCCGCCACCGTCGCCACAACCAGTTACCGATGGAATCACAGGCACACTCGTTCAGTATGCCACCAGTGGTACACGACTGTCGGATGATGTGATTCTGACAAACGTTTTGAGCTTCGATGTGAAAGCTTGGGATCCCGGCGCGCCAGTATTTCAGGATACCACAACCGGTGAATTGATCACCGCATCCGGAGAGTATCCAGAACATACCAACTTCAAAAGCCTGGCTAGTGGTTTCTTCACGGCTCCCAATTTCTCGGCAGTGACTACCACTCCCGTTGCCTTTGGCTCGTATGTTGATCTGAATTACTTTGGTGGAACAGGCTCTACTGTTAGATATCCTCAATCTGACTTTCCGACAGATGTTCCTCAGTCTAGTTTTTTTGGTCCGTTCTTTCGGCCCGGCAACGACAAGGTCGCTGTAATTGGACATCCGCTCGCTAGTGTGGCCTCTCTAACGAATGTTCCACCTGCAGCACCATCTACCTACGACACATGGTCCACCCACTACGAGCACGACGGCTTCGATCAAGACAACGACGGCCTCGTTGATGAAGGGACCAACGGCTTTGACGACGATACAGTGATTGACATCGGCGGTGTCCCGACACCCGCGAAGATCGGCGGCGTCGACGACGAGACCGAAAAGGAGGCCCCGCCCCCCTACCCCGTTCCTTTGCGCGGCATTCAGGTTAAGATCCGGGTCTTCGAGCCCAGCACGCGGCAGATTCGCGAAGTCACCGTCGTGCAGGACTTCGTCTCGCAATAGTTCCGCCTACCTCCGATGAAGGCCGGCATTGCCGTGAGGTCTGTCTGGGTGCCACTGGCTCTGCCAGTGCCTCTGAAGAATCGAGCAAGGCAGTCCAGGCCGTCGACCTGTTCCAGCCTCGAAATCACCAGCCATGAGGTACAGGTTAAAGCCCGTTCGAAAGGCCGGCACTGGCGGAGCCAGTGGCACCCAGAGTCGAATCGGCCGAACCACAGCCAACCATGAAATCCCCTTTGCTAGACGGACCGCACGATGCGGGGAATTGCCGCTTTTGCCGGGCGGGTTGAGCCCGGTTTCGTCGACCTGACCGAGCCACCTCAACCTGCCCCCGGCCAGGTCCTCTGCCGCACGCTCGAACTCGGCGTCTGCGGCACCGATCGCGAGATCCTCCACTCCCGCGAACCAATGTCACCTCCCGGATGCGGGTTTCTTGTGCTGGGGCACGAATGCCTGGCCCAGGTCGAGGCGGTCGGACAAGGCGTCCGCGAATACCGCGCGGGCGATCTCGTCCTGCCCCTCGTGCGCCGCGCCGCGGTCGATGCACCCCATCGCCCCGACATGCTGGCGATGGGCAACTACACCGAACGCGGCATCGTGCTCGAACATGGCTTCTCGACCCCCTACTGGCTCGACGAGCCACGACACCTGCTCCCCATCGCGCCCGCTCAACGGCCGTTCGCCATCCTGGTCGAGCCGCTGACCTGCTCCGAGAAATCGATGAGCGAGATCACGCTGCTCCAACGGGCCCGCTTCGGCGAGCCATACTGGCAACCCTCGGCGCCCCCCCGCGTGCTCATCACGGGACTAGGGCCCATCGCCTTTGGGGCGCTGCTGGGCTCGCTGGCCCGCGGCTGGCCCACGACCGTCTACGGCCGCGACGACCCGACCACCTTCCGCGCCCAGATGGTCGTGGAACTTGGCGGCGAGTACCTGCCCGCCCAACAGGCCAACTTCGATCCGGCCGACGTCGAACGCGACGGCTATGACCTGCTGCTCGAATGCACGGGGGACGACGAGTTGGCCGTGCGTGCCGCGGCGATCGTGCGTGCCCGCGGAGCCATCGCCTGGCTCGGCAGCACGCGCCGCCCGGAGCCGGCCGCCATCAACGTGGCCCGCATGATGCGCGACAGCCTGCTGCGAAACCATCTGATCCTGGGCAGCGTGAACGCGGCGCTGCGCGACTTCAGCGCCTCGCTCGCGAACTTGACTCGCTTCCACGAGCAAATGCCCAACACGCTGGCCCGGCTCATCACGTCGCGCGTCGCGCAGGACGAGGCCCTCTGGCACTACGAGCACCGCCATCCGCAGGGCATTAAGACGGTCGTCGAGTTCTAACCCGCCAGTAAAACCAACCGGATACCCCCGCGACCGGGTACCACCGATCATCTTGCGGAAAAAGTTCCCCTTCCGAAACGACCCCAAGTCGCAAGATGGTCGGTGTCGCGCAGCGACCAGAGGATCAGAGAAATCTCCCCCACCACCACCCCACCCCTCCAAGCACAACTCCGCGATTCCTTCTCACTCCGCGGCGTCCTCGCTGGCTCACGGCTCGTGCAGCCAGTATGCTATCCAAACACCTCGCTCTCCGGATTCGCACGAGGACTCCACCCATGTTCGTCTCGCTGCCCGTTCTGTTCGCCGAAGGCCCTCTCGACCTGGTTTGGTTTGCTTTGGGGGTCATGCTGCTGCTCGGCTTTGGCTTCGTCGCCTTGATCGTGGCCCTGATCTACGGCCCGATCTGGTTTCAGGCCTACATGTCGAACGCGCGGGTCAGCATCTGGAGCCTGATCGGCATGTCGCTGCGGCAGGTCAATGCCCGCGTCATCGTGCAGTCGAAGATCATGGCCATGCAGGCGGGCGTGGGGAATGACCCGAACAGCGGCATCACCACGCGCCGTCTCGAGGCGCACTACCTGGCGGGGGGCAACGTGCCGGGGGTGATCCGGGCGATCATCGCCGCGCATCGCGCCGATCTGGATCTCGACTTCGACCGCGCCGCAGCGATCGACCTGGCCGGCCGCGACGTGCTCGACGCCGTGCAGACGAGCGTGAATCCCAAGGTGATCGATTGCCCCGATCCAGCCAAAAGCAATCGCACCACCCTGAGCGCCATCGCCAAGAACGGCGTCGAGTTGAAGGTGCGTGCCCGCGTCACGGTGCGCACGAACCTGACGCAGCTCATCGGCGGCGCGACCGAAGACACGATTATCGCCCGTGTCGGCGAAGGCATCATCACCTCGATCGGTTCGGCCGAGAGTCACCTGCTGGTGATGGAGAATCCCGACATGATCTCGAAGGCGGTGCTGCGTCGCGGGCTCGACGCGCAGACGGCCTTCACGATCGTCTCGATCGATATCGCCGATATCGACGTCGGCGAGAACATCGGCGCTCGCTTGCAGGCCGATCAGGCCGAGGCCGACATGCGCGTGGCCCGGGCCCATGCCGAGGAACGCCGCGCGTTCGCCGTGGCGCGCGAGCAAGAGATGAAGGCCCAGGTGGCCGAGAACCGCTCGCGCGTCGTGCTGGCCGAGGCCGAGGTGCCGCTGGCCATGGCAACGGCCTTCCGCGATGGCAATCTGCACGTGCATGCGTCGAATGGCAACGGTCCCGCCAAGACGTAACCGCGCCGGCCGGCGGATTTCGCGGCCCAGCGTGCTGCTGTCGTTGCTGTCGCCCGGCAAATGACCTGGACAGGTTCTGCCTGCGCCGCTATCACGGGCGGCCTGTTTTGAACCGAGCGAGGAAAGGATGTCCCGCGATGAATTTGATCGATCTCGTGCGTCGTCGCGATCGGGCTGTGCTTAAGATGCCCGAGGGGCTCGAACCCTGTCTGCACCAATCGGAAGACCTGGCGATGCACTCGTTGCGTCTGGCGGCCGGCGCCGAACTGCAGATCGGCGGTTTCCTTGCCTTCGACGAGATGCGATCGATGCCGAACGATCTCGGCTGGAGCGTGGCCCGCGCCGATGAACGCCATGCCCGACCCGTCACGCTGCGTGTCGCGGCGGTGGGAGCGAAGGGAGAGCGTTTCGAGGTGGCGCGTGCCGAGTTGCGCGACACGACGAGCAACTGGCGTCCCCTTCCGTTGCGCTGGCCGGCACGCTTGAAAGACGTGGAACAGGCGCGGCTAGTAATCGGCGTCGAGGAAGCGGAGGGGCGCGCCGGGACGAACACCGGATCCGTGTTGCTCGGTATCAGCGAGGCGCTTTCGCTGCGCAAGGATCTCTTCGAGTATGCGCGCGGTAACGGCATCGAGATCGGTCCCGGGATGTCGCCGCAGGTGTTGCCCTCGAAAGAGATCGACGTGCGCTACCTCGAGCAATATCCGCTCGACAAATGGATGGCGATGTACGGTAAGAAATACGCCGGCAACGTGCCGGAGCAGGTCCGCAAGCTATGGGACCGCTATATCGTGGGAGACGCTCAACGCCTGGAGAACATTCCCGACGGCTCGCTCGATTTCATCTTCAGCAGCCACGTCTTCGAGCATCTCGTGAATCCCTTGGGCACGCTCGAGGTGTGGCACAAGAAGCTGCGCCGGGGGGGACACGTGCTGGGGGTCGTGCCCGACGCCAATAACTGTTTCGACCTGCGGCAGCCCCTCTCGCGCGAAGAAGATTGGCTCGGTGAGTGGCGCGAGGGCACGTGGACGTTCCAGGAACACCATTACGAGAAGTGGGTCCGCTACACCGCGCCCGACGTGACGACCGCCAGCCTGCGCGAGCGCGGCTACGCCATTCATGCGCACTACTACACGCCCGCCACCTTCGGCCGCCTGCTGCAACTGGCCACCGAGCATCTGGGCTACGCCAATTACCTGGTGCGCAGTTGCCGCAATTCCAAGGATTTCGTCTGGCTCGTCCAGGCTTGAGCCGCAAGATAAGCTCGGGCTCACCGGAGCCGTGTACCTACTTGCCAGACGGGCGGTTTCTGCCAATGATCGAGCTTCGCAACCTCGTCAACGCGAAGTAAGTGCTGGCCCATGCGCATGGCTCTGACCGTCCGACATTTCATCCTAGGCCTGGTACTCGCCTGGATTCTCTTCCATGGCGAGTCGCTCGCCGCCGAGCGCGATCCCTCGGTCCGCTTTCTGCCCGGCGAGACGACCGGCAACGTCGAGGGGAGCGACGTGGTCGAGGCCAGCGGCCTCGTCGCCAGTCGCAAGCACCTCGATGTTTTTTGGACGCACAACGACTCGGGCGATTCGGCGCGGATCTTCGCCTTGAACAAGCAGGGCGCGCTGCTCGGCACCTTCAACATCCCGGGCGCCAAGGCGATCGATTGGGAAGATATCGCCCTGGGCCCTGGGCCAGCGAGCGGCGTCGACTATCTCTACATCGGAGATATCGGCGACAACAACGGCAAACGCAGCTCGATTCGAGTCTACCGCGTGCCCGAGCCGGTCGTCCGCGCCGATCAAGAGCCCGTGACGGCGGACATCGCCGACGTCGCCACGATCACGCTCGTCTATCCCGACGGACCGCGCGACGCCGAGACCTTGCTCGTCGATCCGCTGACGGGCGACCTGTTCATCGTCTCGAAACGCGATTCGCAAGCGCGGATTTATCGCGCCAGGTTTCCCCTGGCCGAAGGAGAGACGACGACGCTCGAATGCATGGGCGAGATGGAAGGCACGGGGTTCGTCGCCGGGGACATCTCGCCCAACGGCACCGAGATCCTGATGAAGACCTATTTCGCCGTGCTGTTGTTTCCGCGACCGCTCGGCACCGATGTCTGGACGGCACTCGAATCCGATTCGATCGTGGTGCCTTACAAGTTCGAGCCGCAGGGAGAGTCGGTGACGTTCGATCGCGAAGGACGCGATTACTACACCTTGAGCGAAGGAGCGAATCAGCCGCTGCGCCGTTTTCCGCGCAAGGGCGATCCCGCCGCGCAGGTTACCGCCGCGATCATCGGTGGCTATGGCTTCGATGGGCCAGGAGAAGCGGCGGTGGCGGCGCTCGTGGATGGATGGAATCCCGACCTGGTCGCTACCGTGGGGGGCAATAACTACGACACGGGCGCCGCCAGCACGATCGACGCCAATATCGGCAAATACTACCAGCGGTTCATCGGCAACTATGGGGGCATGTTCGGAAGGGGGACGGCAACGAATCGCTTCTTTCCGGCGCTTGATACGCACGACTGGCAGAGTGCCGGCGCGGCGCCCTACCTGGAATATTTCACGCTGCCGGGAAACGAACGCTACTACGACTTCGTCGCCGGGGCGATCCATTTCTTTGTGCTCGACAGCGATCCGCGCGAGCCCGACGGCGTCGACGCCCAGTCGAAGCAGGCCAGGTGGTTGCGCGACGAGCTGGCCTCGTCGGCATCCCCTTTTCAAGTTGTCTTGCTGCATCGCGCGCCCTACTCATCGGGCGAAGAGCAGAGCGCGGATGTCCCCCTCCGCTGGCCCTTGCGCGAGTGGGGCGCCGACCTGGTGATTGCCGGAAGCAGCCACACTTACGAGCGTCTCGAGATCGACGGCTTATCGTATCTCGTCAATGGGCTGGGAGGCCGCCGCATCGACGGCTTTGGCGAGCTCGCCGCGGGAAGTCAGGCCATCTACAACGGCGAGCACGGCGCGCTCCGCGTCAAGGCCGACAGCTCGCAGATGACCGTCGAATTCTTTGCCGTCGGCGATGGCGATACGCCGATCGATACCTTGCAGATTCCCCGTGTTGGGAAGCCCGAGGGAGCATCCACGAAGGCGGAAGCCGGCGCGGGCGAGGCATTACCACCGAAGTGATCGCGGTGAGCCTGGCGGCGAAGGTCATTTGGCTATCATCAGCAAGTAGGTCGCGCTCGCGCGAAACCTACTGCTGCGGCACGTTATTCTCGCCGCTTTCCACGTTGCGCACATCTTGCCGCGTGCCTTCCGCTTCGGTGGCGGGCGTGTTGCCGCTGGAACCCGGGGGAGCGTACCGCGCGGCATCCTCGGCGTTGAAGTTCAAGTTCGAGGTGCGCCCATTGCGCGTGTCGTAGACGCTGAGCGTGATCGGTCCTTTCGCCTCGCGCAAGGCCTGCACGAATTGCTCGGCATTCTGCACCGGCTGGCCGTTGACGGACGTGATGATATCGCCGGCGGCCAGTCCGATCTGATTGGCCAGTGTGTTGCCATGCACGCCACTCACGACCATGCCCTGCTGCCCACCGTAGTAGCCATAGTGGCCGTAGAAGCCGAGCATCTCCCAGAAGTTCGAGAAGGGATACATCTGATAGGTGTAGCCGAAGTCGGGATTGTTGTACCACCACCAGGGCCAGTAGTCGTTGTTCGCCGGATAAAGGGGCGTCAGCGGGCGGTTGGGGGGATACAGCGGCGTCAGCGGATGGTTGCCACCAGGGTTGATCGGTCCCCAAGGATTGTAGGGGTGTGCGATCGCTGGGTTGTAAGGTCCCAGTCCGGCCGGCGAGAGAGGATGAAGTCCTGCGTAGGGATTCGGACCATACGGCATGCCGGCGTAGTTGTAGCCATACGGGTGCATGCCCGGCGTACCGACCAGGCCCATCGAAGAACCGAAGGGATGGCCCATCGCGACGCCACCGAAGCCCCCCATCGTGCCGCCAAAGCCTCCCATGCCACCGCGAATGCCGCCACTGAATCCATGCTGCGCGCTAGCCGGCGAAGAGGCCAGCGCGGCGATCGTCACGAGCGCAGCCACGGCCGAGAATACGGCGCATTGACGTGAGGCATAGCGGAGGCGGCAAAGCGTTCCAGAAGCGGCGGACATCGGTCGATCTCCCCGAAAGGCGCATGGGTAAGCATCTACCCAACGACTATAAGCCGGGCGATTTCGCGAAGCTATGCGGCCGAAAAAGAAAATAGTCCCCTCGTCGCCGCAGGGGGCCGCGATGTTCTTCGACCCGTGAAATCAGGTCCGCACGGTCTGTCGCGTCCGGGCCAGGATTTGCCCGTACAGATCAGCGTACTTGCGGGCACTCGCGTCCCACGACCAGTCTTGCCGCATGCCGGTTTCTTGCAGCTTGCGCCAGATCTCGGGCCGCGATTCGTAGGTGTCCAGGGCACGCCGCAACGCCTCGGAAAGCCCCAGCGTGCTGTAGTCGTGGAAGGCGAAACCCGTGGCCGTACCGGCGGCCAGCGATTGCTCGTTCGTGTCGGTGACCGTATCGACGAGTCCCCCCGTCGAACGCACCACCGGTACCGTACCGTACTTGAGACTGTAGAGCTGGTTCAGTCCACACGGCTCGAAGCGGCTCGGCATCAGGAAGATGTCGGCGCCCGCCTCGATCTGGTGCGCCAGCGGATCGGAGAAGTCGAGCTTCACGGCCACGCGTTGCGGGAAGCGCTCGGCCAGGGCGGTGAGCTGTTGTTCGTACTTGGGCTCGCCCGTGCCGAGAATGGCCCACTGGATCTCGGTGCGGTGAACCCACTCTTGCATGACGCGCGTGACCAGGTCGATGCCTTTTTGCTCGACGAGCCTGCCCACGAGCCCGACCAGCGGGGCACGCGACTCCTCGCGCAGTCCGAGCAACTTTTGCAGGGCGGCCTTGCAGGCGGGCTTGCCGGTAGCGATCGTCACGACGTCATAAGTCTGCGCCAGGTGCCGATCGGTCGCCGGGTTCCAGACCGAGTAGTCGACGCCGTTGATGATGCCCGACAAGATTGCCCGTCGCTGCTGCAGCACGCCTTCGAGCCCGCAACCTTGCTCCGAGCCTTGGATCTCTTCAGCGTAGCGTGGGCTGACCGTGTTGATGGCGTCGGCAAAGACGAGTCCGGCCTTGAGCAGGTTCAACTTGCCGAAGAACTCGAGCTGCTGCCAGTTGAAGAATTTCCAGTCGAGCCCGGTGAGCAGCATGTCCCAGTGCCAGAATTGGCCCTGATAGGCCATGTTGTGGATCGTGAGCAGCGAGGCGATCTGCTCGTAGCCGGGCACGCCGCGATAGTCGATCTTCAAGTAGGCCGGCAGCAGTCCCGTCTGCCAGTCGTTCGCGTGCAGCACATCGACCGGCGTATCGAGGTGGCGAATCGTCTCGAGCACGGCGCGGCAGAAGAAGACGAACCGTTCGCAGTTGTCCTTGTAATCTTCGTTGCCGCTGCGATACAGGCCGTCGCGATCGTAGTAGTCGTCTTGCTCGACCAGGTAAACGGTCACGTCGCTGCCGGGCAGCCGCGTTTCGAGCAGTCGGCCCGTCACGTTGCGGGCCCCCATGGCGAACGAGAACTCGATCTCGGTTGGCTGCAGGGGGAGGTTCGTTTGGCGCACCGAACGATACGCCGGCAGCATCAAGGTGACCTTGTGCCCCTGCTTCGAAAGGGCGCTAGGTAGCGCGCCGGCCACATCGGCCAGACCGCCTGTCTTGGCGAAAGGTACCGCTTCGCTGGTAGCGAGCAGGATGTGCATGCCAGGGCTCCCGGTCGCCGGTCCGGGGTTGAGGACCGACGGCAATAAGGGGACGAACACCGCGTCCGCCTGGCGGTGTCAGCCCCGCCGCGACGGGTTATGCGGACGATGACGGTCGATCCTGACCGCCGCCGATAACCCTCAATAATACGCCGAAATTCTAGCGGTTGGGGGACTTGCGTGAAAAGAGGACCCCGGACGAAGAACTCCGGTTCACGCGAGAACTTTTGTCGGCCTTGTAGCGACAAAAGCATGAATACACCGTGGGGCGTTGGTTCGCCCCGAACGTGCTACGTAGAATGTGGCTAGCCGTGCAGACCTTTCGTGCGGCTCGCCCGGGCTTCGCGGGCCCGGGACGCGGCGCCCCTGCCAAGCAAGGTTCGACCCAGTGGGATTGATCGACGTCGATGACGCCGCGACGCGCTATTTCGAGCGCATCCATCGCGCTGCGCTCATCATGACGGGCAATCCCTGGGACGCCGAGGATCTCGCGCAGGAGACGTTCTGCGTGCTGGCGCGCGAATCGCATCGCTTCAGTGGCCGCAGCAGCGTCTACACGTGGCTGTACGGCATCTTGCTGAATCTCGATCGTCGTCAGCGCCGACGCAGCGGTATCTGGCGCAACAAGCTGAGCGTGCTGTGGGGCAACGAAGAGCGCCGGCCGCGCCAGCATCCGGCTGCCGAGACCCGGGTCGAAGTCGAGGAATGGAAACGGAGCCTGTGGGGCGCCGTGGCCACCTTGCCCGACGGGCAGCGCGAAGTGCTCGTCTTGCGGTTCAGCGAACAATTGAGCTACGAAGAGATCGCCGAAGTCATGGAATGTCCGCTGGGAACGGTAAAGTCCCGCCTTCATCATGGATTGGCCGCCCTGCGCGAACGAATCACCGGCCCGCAGGCCGAATTACTGCGCGACGTGCCGCGCGACGTGAACGAGGTATTTCCCCGTGCGATATGACGAATCGAGTCGTGGCGAACCGCAACAGCCCGCGGCAGCCTTGAACGATGATCTGCGCGACTCGCCCGAACTGCTCGCCCTGGCCGAACAATTGCGCGACGACGCGCGACACCTGTCGGCCGCGTTTCCCGCGCGGCGCGACGTGCCGCGCGAGTTTGCCTATGCGCGATCTCGTGCGCCACGGCGCTGGCCGCTGGCGCTGGCAGCCAGCCTGGCGGCCGTGGGGCTCACGGTGTGGGGCGTGGCGGTTTGGAAGTCGTCCTCGGTCGGACACGGACCGGCCGCCGATGCTCGCCCCGCGGTGGCCGTGGCGGGGATGGTCGCGCCGCCGGCGACGACGTCGGGTAGCGCGGTTGCTCCGGAGGTGATGCTCGTTCCGGTCGCTTCCTACGAAGAAGTCGAGGAACTGACCATTCCCGAGCGCGAAGCGGTGTTCGATCTCCTCGAAGGAGAATCTTCGGAAGTGGCCTACCTTTCGATTTAAGCGGTCTGAGGTTTATTCGCCTGGGAGGCGAGCGATGGCTCGCGACGAATCATGCGGTGGCAGATTCTTGGAGTTTCATTCGCCAGCGTGCTGCTGTCCTTCGGCAGTGACCGCATGCTGGCGACCGAGTTGCCCACGGCCGAGATTGCCGAGCAACTCTCGGCGAACACCGTCACCGTGCGGGCTATGGCCGACGTGCCCGCGGAAGAGATCGGAGGAGGTCCGGCCGGCGCCGGTCAGGCAGCCAGGACCTTCACCTCGAACGGGACAACCGTCGAGACACAAGCCGAGAACGGGCTTGCCTCTCGGCTCGTGGTCGTGGGGCCCGATGGTCAGCCACGTGCGGTGGTCGCATCGCAGAATCTCGTCCATGCGCTGAACAGAATTCCCGAGGTCTCGGTCGGTTCGGGCGTGGCGCTCGAAGAGGGATTGATCGTCACGATGCTCGCGTCGCCACTCCCCTCGAAGGTGCGAGTCACCTTGCCCGACGGCTCGCAGGCCGACGCCGAGCCGCGCGTCTTCGATAGCTACACGGGCCTTTGCCTGTTGCAGGTAGCCGATGCCAGGTTGCCCGGCCTGCCCGTGAGTGGCGAGATTCCACGTGTCGGCTCCGCGGTAATGACCGCTGCCGCCAGTGGCACCGAGAGAGCGCTCGTCTCGCAGGGCGTTTTGAGCGGCGTCGACCGACTGGCCGATGCCAAGCTGCCACCGCTATTGCAGTCGGACGTTCGCACGGCCGAAACCTCGCATGGGGCAGGTTTGGTCGATGACGAAGGGCGTTTGATCGGCATCCTCGTCACCACCGAGATCGGCGAAGAACGAACCGGTTGGTGCTACGCGCTCCCCACCTCGCATGTGACCCGACTAACGAAGGCCGTCGTACCCGGAGAGTTGGTCATGCTCGAGCATCAGCGTCCGACGATCGGGCTGAAGTTGTCGACCGATCCGCAGGGGGCCGGAGTACGGGTGCTCGAAGCCTTCGACGGCTTGCCGGCACGCGAGGCCGGGATCGAGGATGGCGATCTGCTCACCACGATCGAAGATCAACCCGTGCGCCACGCGCATCAGGTGCAGACACAGGTTCTCAAGCGGGCACCGGGCGATCATCTCTCGGTCGGCTACGAGCGCGCGGGAGAGAAACGCCAGGCGGACGTCACGCTTGGCGCGGCGGGTATGAGCCAGCAGATGCAGAACCAGGTGCTCGATCAGGCGGCGCCTCGTGCGCAGTCGCCAGACGAGTCGGCGCAGCGTTCGCGGTTCGGTCCGCAACTCAAGGTGCAACGCATCGCGCCGAATCAGCTCGAGATTCGCAACTCGGCCCGTGGATTGAACACTACGGTATTACAGAACCAGAACGCTCCGGAGGGGACGCCCCCCGCCAGCGACGGCGAGGTTGGCCAGCGGCTGCGCAACCTGCAGGCTCTTGTCGAGACGTTGCAAGCCGAGCTGGCACGCCGTGCCCAGGCCGAGTCCGAATCGGCCGAGCGACTAAACTCGCTCAATGCAGAAGTTGAACGACTTCGCGAGCTGCTCGACGCGGGGCCGCAGAAGCCGGAATAGTCTGTCTTGTTGCCAACGTCGAACATGCCCGCGCCGAGGAACAGATACTGAGGAGTCGCTGACGCCACGCTGAAATTGCTTGGCTTCCACTTGCCCTCTGGTCGCTGCGCGACACCGACCATCTTGCGACTTGGGTGCATTTCAAAAGGAGAGCTTTTTCCGCAAGATGATCGGTGCTACCCCGCTACACCCCGCTGGCCCCTGCACAGGCTGACAGCCAGTGCATTCCTCGATCGAATCTGCTACTCGATCCAGCCGCCGCCAAGGACGTGGTCGCCGTGGTAGCAGACGGCGGCCTGGCCGGGGGCAATGCCGTGTCGCGGCTCGTCGAACTCGACGCGGAAGCGGCCTTTGCCGAGTGGAAGGACGGTGGCCGGCGTGGCCACGCTGTTGTAGCGAAT
This sequence comes from Pirellulales bacterium, assembly GCA_019636335.1. Classification (NCBI taxonomy): domain Bacteria; kingdom Pseudomonadati; phylum Planctomycetota; class Planctomycetia; order Pirellulales; species Pirellulales bacterium. The sequence continues at coordinate 2,582 of JAHBXR010000030.1, read as the reverse complement.
CTGCACGTCGCAGTGCAGCGGCTCGCTCGGCTCATCGATCAGCCAGTTCGCGCGCTCGGCGGTGAACGCGCCGCGAGCCAACTCGTCGCGCGTGCCGATCACCACGCGGCGGGTGTCGCGCTCGATGCGCAAGACGAAGCGGCGCTCCCCCAGGGCCACGCCCAGCCCCTTGCGCTGGCCGATGGTGAACCCCTCGAGCCCTTCGTGGCGACCGACCACCGTACCATCGGCCAGGACGATCTCGCCCGAGAGATCCTCGGCTCCGCGGCGGCGACGCACGAAGGTGGCATGGTCGTTGTCGGGCACGAAGCAGATTTCCTGGCTGTCGCGCTTGGCCGCCACGCGCAGGTTGAACTCGTGCGCCAGCTCGCGAATGCGCTCCTTGCGATAACCGCCGACCGGGAAGAGGAGCCGCGGCAGCACGCCGCGATCGAGCCCGAACAGCACGTACGACTGATCCTTCGTGCCATCGAACCCGCGCCGCAGCGCCGGAAAGTCATCGTCGCTGGCCGGCGGCGTGAGCTGCGCGTAATGCCCCGTGGCGACATAGTCGGCGCCGATACTGTCGGCGTAGTCGCAGATACGGCCGAACTTGAGCCAGTTGTTGCACATGACGCAGGGATTCGGCGTGCGGCCCGAGCTGTACTCGTCGACAAAGTAGTCGATGATCTGCTCGAACTCCGACTCGAAGTTGAGCGCGTAGAAAACGATGCCCAACCGTTCGGCGACGCGGCGTGCATCGTCGGCGTCGGCGGCGCTACAACAGCCCTGCTTGTGCATGTTCGGATTGACGATCGGCAGCGCGCCGAGCTTCGCGTCGGCCGGAAATGACTCGTTCTTGATCGCACAGGCGACCGGGGCGGGCTCGCCGTGCCGCATGAAGAGGCCGATCACCTCATGCCCGGCATCGCGCAGCAGGCAGGCGGCGACGCTGCTGTCGACTCCCCCCGACATTGCCAGAACGACGCGTGCCATGCACGTAACTCGCGAGAGGCGTGGGCCGATGCCGGGCTTACTGCGCCGCGGCCTGGGCGGCGGCCGTCGTGCCCAGTCCGGGCGAAACGATAAAGGCGGCCGTCTGCGCCCCGTCGGCCAGATTCCAAACCCGCACTTCGCCATCATATCCGCCGGTGGCAAGGCGCCCCGCGGCCTCGGAGATCGTCAGCGAATAGATCCAATCTCGATGACCCGCGTAGACGCGGACTTGTTCGCGCTTTTCGCCACCGTGCTGCCGGGCCTGCGTATCGGCCGAAGAACTGTAGATCTGATCGCCCCGGACGAGGATTTGCGTCACGTCGCCTCCATAGCCGCCGATATCGCCGATCTTGGCGGCGTCGGCCGGGTTCCAGATGTGGACCACCTTGTTGCCGCCGCCGGTGAGCACTTGCGCGCCGTCGGCATTGAAGCTGACGGAGTAGACCGTTTCGCCATGTCCGGCGAAGGTGGCCAGCGAATCGCCCGTGGCGGCGTCGAAGACCTTCGACGTCTTGTCGCGGCTGGCCGAGGCGAGCTTCGAACCGTCGGGGCTCCAGGCGACGGCCAGCACCCAATCGGCATGATCTTCGATCAGGAGTTGCTGCTCGCCGGTAGCCACGTCGTAGACGCGAATCGAGCGATCGGCACTGCATGCGGCCAGTCGCGTTCCGTCAGGATTGAAGGCCACGCCATAGACGACGTCGGCCATGCGGCCCAGTTCACGCACCAGTTCGCCGGTGGCCGGATTCACGAGCCGCACGTCGCCGACCTGGCCCGGCGTGCCGCTGGCGATGGCGAGCAACGATCCGTCGTGGTTGTAGGCCAGGCCATACACGCGCTGCGCGACGTTGCCGATCCGCCGCAGCAGTGCGCCATCGGTGGGATTCCAGAGGGTGACCTCATGGTAGCCCGAGGCCGCTAGCTCGTTTCCCGATGGATGGAAGGCCAGGGCCGTGACGGCCAGCGGAGCGCGATAGGCCTGCGGCGCGGGGGGATAGGGTTTGCCCGGCACGATCGAGGCCAGCGCCGCCGTCGGGTCGGGGCCGTCGAACTTTGCTCCGGCATCGATCCAGCGCTTGATCGCCTCGACCTGCTCGGCGGTGAGGGGGTCGGCCTCCTTGGGCATGCGGGTATCGGCGTCGTCTGTCGCGACGAGCAGGTAGAGCTCGCTTTCGTCGGCCTTGCCCGGCGTGACGACGGGGGAACCGCTGTAGCCCTCCTTCAGCAGCGATTCGAAGTTGTGGAGCTGGTATTCTCCCTTGGCATCCTGCTGGCCGTGGCAGCCGAGGCAGCGGTCGACGAGGACGGGGGCGACGTCGCGGCGGAAGCTGACTTCGGCGCTGGCGTCGGCGGCCGGTTCATCAGCTTGCGCGGGGGAGACGAGGGCAAGGCAGACCAGCGTGAGAGACAGGGGCACTCCACGCACGACGAAGGGGCGGGTCGGCAAAAGCATAGCGTGTCGACTCTCTCGAGGCTGGGAGGGGAGGTCCTGGCGGGACCCGGCGGACCGCGTCTCTGCTGGCGGCGAAGTCCGAAGGTAGGCACCGCTCAGTATGGCCACACGGGGCGGCGCGTGCCAAGTATTTTCCGCGCAGGGGTGTCGTAGT